>JAGAYB010000079.1 GCA_017940705.1 Selenomonas sp.
CCGTCATAAAGCTCTGGCAGAAGTGCATGACCTCATTATCGGACTTGCCATGCGGGTCAAAATCCGAACCGCCCTTGGCACCGCCAATCGGCAGGCCGGAGAGGGCATTCTTGAACACCTGCTCAAAGGCCAGGAATTTCAAAATATCGAGATTAACGCTGGGATGGAACCGCAGACCGCCTTTGTAGGGGCCAATGGCGCTGCTCATCTGCACGCGGAAACCGCGGTTTACATGAACCTCACCTTTATCATCCTGCCAGGGAACACGGAAAGTAATCACGCGCTCCGGCTCAATGATGCGCTCCAAAATCTTCTGCTCTTTAAATTCAGGATGTGCTTCCAGCACAGGGATAACGCTTTCCAGAACCTTAGATACCGTATTCTTGAACTGCGGCTGATCCGGGTCGCGCTTTGCAATCAGGTCTAACGTATCTTGTACATACTGTTTCATGTCTGCCAAAGTAATCGCTCCTTTGCCTTGAAAACTCATACAATTTTGTCTACCGATAAATAGTATACTACATTCCAGCCTGAATGTACACAATTTTATTATAACAGAGAAAATTTATATAAAATAATGTATACATGTTCAGTCATGCCTCTTATACATTTTGCAGATACTTACGCGGAATATTTTTTACAAACCGGCTCATATAACGGTAGTGACCGTATATGGTCTGAGACCATGACAGGAACAACTGCTTTCTGGCTCTGGTCATGGCTACGTAAAAGAGCCGGGCTTCCTCATCCAGCCGTCCGTTTTTTTCGGCCTGCATCCCCGGAAAAGTCCCTTCCTGCAAGCCAGCCAAAAACACGTAATCAAACTCAGAGCCCTTGGCCTGATGAATGGTAATAATCGGAATCTGCTGCCGCTTGGTCAGAATATCCAATTCTGTATTGGACAAGGTCGTGTAACGTAAAAACCTGTCGATGGCATCAAGCGGACGAATCGCCTCATCATCCAGTTCCTTGGCCTGACGGAATAAATCACGCAAATGCTCTACCCTCTGCGGCTCCTTATGGCGCAGATAATACTTGTCCATGCCCCAGCTTACCACAATCTCACCCAATAACTGCCAAGGGCGCAGCCGTCTGGCCTGCTGCCGGATTGCCGTCAGCTTATCCGCCCACTCGGTAAACATTTCCTGATGTTTTTCCATAATCGCCCGGCGCGCTTCCACATGGGGCCGCAAATCGCGCTCTACAGCGTACATGAGGATTTCTGCTGTCGCCATGATATCATCAAAAGCATCATGGCTTGATTTATGCTGCACCTCACAGTATTTGCCCAAAAATTCCAGTTTGTGATTGGGCAGGTTGGGATAAAAGCGCCGGAAAATATCCAGCGTGTCATAGTACAAAGGATATTCCAAGGGCGGCAAATCCAGACGGGATAATTCACTGCCCAAAATCCGCAAATCATAGGACACATTATGCCCTACCAGCACTGCGCCACGGGCAAAGTCACAAAACTCCTTCAGCACCTGCCGCGGTTCCTCGCCCTGTTCCTGCAAAAATTCATCGGTCAGACCGTGAACCTTGACCGAATCCCCCACCTTGCGCAGCGGTGTCAGCAGGCGCACGAATTTTTCCTTGACAGCCCCCTGCTTATCCAGCCTGATTCCGGCAATCTGGATAATTTCATCCCTGGTCGTATCCACGCCGGTTGATTCCACATCAAAGACTACGATGTTTTCCTCAGCCAGCGCCTGCAGCAGTCCGCCGTAAGGGTCACCGTTTTGCCGGGCGTCAGCATCCACAAAATCCGTCAGCCTTACCCCGGCACTGCGGATTTCTTCGCCGGACAATTTTTTGATGGTTCCCGGGCCAATCCCGGCTGCAAAACGGTTAAGCACCCGTACCAGACTTCCTGTATCATGCTTATTGACGGCCAGCTTCAAAACTGCCAGCGCGTCCTTTATCTCCTGCCGCCGGAAAAATTTCTGCTCATCAATCAGCATAAAGGGCAGCCGTTCCTTTTCCGGCACGAAACGCCCCAAAGCGCGGAAGCTGGCGGATAAGTCCTTATTGTAGCGGTTGCTGCGTGTCAGAATGCACACGCGGCTGTAATTTTCTACCGGCAGCTGCTGAATCATGTAGTAAATCCATTGGGCTTCCTCACTGAAATCAGCCGCCCCTTTCAGCACAATCGGCTGGCCGCAATCACGGCTCACCGCCTGCAGGCCATCAGGGTACAGCAGATTCACCCGTTCGGGGAAGGAATTGCGCAGCCAGTCAAAAGACGCATTTAACAGCACCTGCGTAGCCCGGTAATTTTCATGGAGGACAATGCGCCGTGGACTGTAGTCCTGCTGATATTTGCGCAGCACAAGCTCCGGATGCGAGCCGCGCCATTCGTAAATGGTCTGGAAGTAATCACCGCACAGCAGCAAGTGGCTGGCGCCAAAAATCTGCGACATGATGCGGTATTCCAGCAGGCTGGTATCCTGCACCTCATCAATATTGATATACAGAAACCGCCTTGCCCATTTGCCAGCCACGCTGCTCTGCCGGAAAAGCTCATCAACCTGTACCAGCAGGTCTGTAAAATCCAATCCATGCAATTCTCGCAGGCGCTTGTCGTAAAGGGCAGTTGTCGCTGCTCCCCACTCCTGCCAGCCTTCGTACAAGCGTTTATGGAACTGATAGGAATCGTCCACCGCCAGATTTTTCACGCTGCCGGCTTCGTCCTGCAACAGTCTCTTTAACGCCGCCTCATAATCATGGGACAGGTCACCGCTGTCTATAGCATATTCCGCCTTCTTTTCCTTCAGCTGGTTAATAAGGCCCTGCACCGCGCGCAGTGGCCACTCTTCTGCCACCAGCTCTTTTATAAGGCCCTGACAATCCGTCTCGTCAAAAATCGTAAAATCCGTAAATAAATCAGAATTACGCTTGGCTTCGGTCTTTATCACCTCATAGCAAAAGCCGTGGAAGGTCTTCACCATTACACGGCTGCCATTGTCCCCCGTCCTGTCAACCACACGCTGCTGCATTTCCCTACAGGCTTTGTTGGTAAAGGTCAGGCAAAGTATCTCCTCAGGCAGGGCACGATTTTCTTCAATTATATGCGCAATGCGGCAGGCCAGGGTATTGGTCTTGCCCGTCCCTGCCGGAGCCAGCAAAAGAATGTTATTGTCCAGGGTTTCCACTACCTGCGATTGCTCTTTATTCAGATTCTGCAACTCCATATTACTTGTGCCTCGTCTATTCCGCCCAAATTACATTCATAAATTCTTTATATTGCTTCTGTATTTCCTTCACCACCATCTGCATGATAGTATACACCAACTCTGCGGAAAAATGTCCCTTTTGGTAAGGTATGCAGACATCTAAAATCACCGATGCGTCAGGTGTCAAGTAATATTTCAACAATTTATTTTGATAATTTCTTCGCATCAAAAGGTTATTTATAGCAAAAGCATTTTCATCAGATACTGCCTGTGTAGCTATATTTGCTCTCACCATTACATACTGTGAATTGTCAATAATTATCCCCAAAGGTACAGTTTGCCCCTTTAATACAATATTTGTTCTAAAAATTACACTATGCCTCGCGTCTTTTAGTTCTTCGATTTGAAAGCCCTCTATTTTCTTAAACTCCAAGTATGATAAAAACATAGCTGCTGTATTGTTCATCTTTTATCAACTCCATAAATTGCTACGCAAACAAGCGGCACAAGTATATAATTCTTGCACCGCTTGAAAAACCCTTTATTTAAAATTTCCAGCTAATTCCAGCAGCTACACGATGGCTCTTCTCGTTGTTGCTGCCTTTAAAGCTGTAGTTTACCCCCCATTTCATTATTTCATTTTCTGCCTCCAGCCCCAAGGTTGCCTTTACTGCCGAGCGGTCAGTAACTCCATAACTGACGGAATCAGCGGCACTAAGTCCCGGAATGGAAACATCCATATCAGCATTATTGCCGCCCAGTACACCAATATACGATACATCAGCTGCCAAATTATACTTCCAGCCATGTGAAGCAAACTTGTGCATATAGCCAACACCTATCGGCAAGGACACGACATGATTCTTTTGCGAACCATAATTAAATGCTTTTTTGCCATTATAAAGGCCACTATACCCCGGCGTATCCATATAAGTATACCGCAAGCCAATATGCGGAACAAACACACCACCATTGCCAACGTCTTTACGATACTCTTCTGTAACGCCTAATGTTAATATATTATTTTCCGGCTTGGCTGTAATCAACCCTTCTACATCATGTTTCACCTGATAATAACCAGCGTCCATAATAAGGTTGTTATTGCCATTCTTTATACTGCCATAATAAGAAATTCCACCGCCTTGATACTTATCCTTTTGATTGATGCCATTAGCCTCGGCTGAACCAAAGCCATAGCTTATAGCAATACCTTGTTCATAGTTTTTCTTTTTTGCAAAATCGAAACCTACCGTTATACCATTCAGCTTATTATCATAGTTAGCCGTATTATCCGTACCAGCCAGTTTGCGTCCATCTACTTTACCTTGTTCATGAACGTATCTAGCCCAAATATTGCCTTTATCAGCTTTTGCCTTTAGTTCAGTGTCATCATTATTAGCATCAGCTTTTACTGATTGTCTGATACTATTGACATTCTCACCCATGTGCAATTCCAGCACAGGTTTTGTATCACTGCTATTATCTGCAAATGACGCTGCTGGCAATACAGTTTTTACTGTACTCTTTTCTTGTACATTATTAGTTGGCAAATCTCTTGACATAAAAGATAGATGGTTTTGTGCAGTTTCCGAGAAGGTAGTTGCCATACTAAAAGCATTAGCTGTAGCACCTGTACTCTCCGCAGCCTGAGCAGCATTATTCAGCAGAGTTATAGATTGCTTATCCGTAAGCAATCCACTTGTCGCCATGGCAACATAGTTAGCGCCTGTGGAATATACCTCCGTACCTTCTTCTGTAGTCAGAGCCTGTTTATCCGCAACAGCTTCAACAATATTAGGAATAGCAATATTCTTCATCACATAAGAATTTTTATCTATTGCTACATCCAGAGAATCACCTGCCGTGCCATCTACTTTCAACAATTTATTTAGAATGATATTATCCGTATTGGTGTACCACCCTTGTGCATCTGTAGTCGTTGTAAAACCATCCACTATTTTATACGTATTGCCTGCCTGAGCATTAGCCAAATACAGTTTAGCCGAATCAGCCACTTCCAAAGTACCATCTGTAGCCGTCAATGCCGCAGTCGAATCAGATATATTTCCTGCATCAACCATAAGCAAGGAGTTGTCAGCAAACTTAGCCGTATTGGCGCTAGGCGCAGTATACGTATCTAAAGAACCGTCTACCGTCAGTCCTGCACTGTTGTCCACGGTGACGGGTTTAGCCAGATAAAGCGCTGCTGTAGTTTCATCTTCTCCCCAATTAAGCTGCGTTTCCGCAAAAGCCTGCTGCGCTTTCGTTACATCATCCGTACCAATGCTGGCTACAGAATTACGTCCTACTACCAGATTATATGTGATATCAGTATCATTTATTGCCAATTGCGAAGCATCTGTAATCTCTGTACCATCCGTCCAAACCGGGTCAAGGAAAATAGATGCTCCTTGAACGGAAGACACATCACCAGACACAATCATTTTACCTGCCGAAGAAGCACTGCCAACGTAAATAATTGAATCCTGCCCCCAAACAGCTGCCCCGGTAATGTTCAAAATTCCATCCACCTTAACAGTTGTCCCATTAAATGTCACTGTAGGTGAATTAAGCATTGCCTGAGCTGCTATAATCACATTCGTACCAGCATTAGCTACCAACGAATTTATCGTTTTTACCCCTGCTGCCACATTGAATGTAGAATTATCATTAGCTGTGCCGCTGCCTAAAGTAATATCGGCATACACATTATTCGCTGCATTGCCGGTTCCCAGTCGAATGGTCGCCCCATTGAGGATTTTCATTATCATCGGCAAAATCGGCTTTTTTCCGCCTGCGGTCAAAAGCTCCTGACCATCTGTACTGCTCCCCAAGACAAATGTCTTACCATTTACAGTAATGGTATTAGCCTGACCAGATGCCGGCTCTGCCAAATCCAGTGATTGGGCATTAAGCTTATCCACATTTGAATCAGCATCTGAGGCACCACTAATAACAATATCTGTCTTTTCTGATACCACAGGGCCAAACCATGAATCATTCGGTACATCGCCGATATCGCGAATTATAGAGTCACTGCCTGTGTTTTCATTACCACCAGTATTAGTGCCTCCCTCTTCTGCATCCGGCACAGCGTTAGGATTGCCTTCTACCTTTGTAGCTGTTGGCTTGACCTCAACCTCCGTAGTACCGCCATCAGCGTCTTTTACCAGCTTATTGGCCTCATCCAAATAAGCAATATTGTACTTCTCATCATCCAGCAATAATACACCAGACTTGAAATAAACCGCATTATCCGCGTCCACACGAATGGACTGGGGGCTCATAATGTCACCAGCCTTGTTAAGACCAACAGTGAATATTTGTTTAGAATTTGCCTCTAATGTGCCCTTATCATTGATAACGATAAAATTCTTGCCATTTACCGTATCGCCTGCATCTGTTGTCCATGTGGAATTAAATTTTTCATTGCCGACCAGTTTTAATGTTGCAGGAATCAATTTTGATTCCCCGGTCTCCTCATCTCCTTCATATCTGCCTCCAATCAAAATTGGATTTTTTTCATCACCATAAAGATTAGATGCCTTTACCGCAGTTGTCCCATTTACAAATGTAATATTAGTACCACCCTCCGAAGTCGGTACAGTTTTAAAAATCACACTTGTCAAATCAGTGTCACTGTCGATTGTTTGAAAATGATACAGTTCCTCCGATTCAGGGTGGTGCACTATACTAAGCATTCCTGTTTGTTCTGCTGGCGCTCCTACAGTACCGGGTGTCAATGTCATTGATTTTGCCACTGCACCATCTTCCAGCAGGATAATGTGGTCTGCCCCCATACTAATGCCACTACCCAACGTACTTTCTTTAATGACAGGTAATATACTTGCATCATCTAAATCAGCCCGTTGGGGTTTCCCATCTGCATCACGAGGATACGACTTAACACCATATACATAATTATTATATGTAACACCAGGAGAACTAAGTTTCACCTGCTCAGCATCACTTTTAACCTCTACAACCGTATTACCACCGTCAGCAACCTTTACAGCAGTATTTGCGTCTGTCAAATAAGAAATATTATATTTCTTATCATCAAGTAGCACTACACCTGATTTAAACAATATAGCATCGTTAG
>JAGAYB010000080.1 GCA_017940705.1 Selenomonas sp.
ATGGAGAAATGGCAAAGAGTTACAGCGGCGGCTGTCCTGACAGCTTTTTCCACATCTACGGCGGCTTATGCTTCGCTGGAAGATGATAAGGCCAGCTATGACAAGCAGGCAGAGGACAAGCGCGCCCAAAGTGATGCCCTGCAATCCAAGATAGACTCCCTGTCCGAGGAAAAGCGGGCGCTTGATGAAGAGGCCGATACGGCTATCGCTGAGCATAAGGCTCTGCGCGCTGCCCTCGATGAAACCTTAAAGCGCCTTGACCAGAATGAAGCTCGCCTAAAGGAAGTGGAGGCCGATTATAAGAAAAAGAGCGATAAGCTGGGCAAGCGCGTCCGGGATATATATGTCAACGGACAGATTTCCTATCTTGATGTATTGTTCGGCGCCAAGGATTTTTCCGATTTGATGACCCGTATGGATTTGCTCAAAAAGGTCATAAAGCAGGATTACGATTTAGTACATCTGGTACTGAATGAAAAGACGGAAATCGAAGCGACTAAAAAAAGTCTTGAGCAGGACAAGAAAACCAGGGAAGAGCAGGAGCTGAAAGCTCGTCAGGCCAGAGAGATTATGGAGGAGAAGGTCAGGAAGCGTCAGGCCATCATCGACCAGATGAAGAACGACAAGGCCACTGTTGACAGACAGTATGACGAACTCATGGCGGCCTCCAAGCAGATTGAGGAAATGTTGCGGCGCAGCAGTATGGCAGGCATGCCCCCTGCTGCCGGAGGCAATGGCTCCATGATATGGCCCGTGGGCGGCACGATTACCTCCGAATACGGCTGGCGCGTTCATCCCATTACCGGTACGCAAAAGTACCATAGCGGCATTGATATCGGTGCCGACTATGGTACGCCTATTTCTGCGGCAGCGTCCGGCACGGTGGAATATGCCGGCTGGATTTCCGGCTACGGCAATACCATCATCATCAATCACGGTGGCGGCATAACTACTTTATATGGGCACAATCAATCGCTGGCAGCTTCGGTTGGACAGCAGGTTAGTCAGGGGGAGACCATCGCTTACTGCGGTTCTACAGGAAACTCTACCGGCCCGCACTGTCATTTTGAAGTGCGTGAGAATGGTGAACCTGTGAGCCCCTATGGTTATCTCTAAGCAGAGGTGAATTTATTGAGTAAGAAAAAAATATGCCTGATAGTCGTCACAACGGCGCTGGTTTCCAGTTTTTTGACCATTGTGGCACTGGTGAACCTCTTGGGCCTCAGCCGGGAAAACACCGGCGACCTGCTGCGTTTCTTCGGGGTCAAGCGTATGATTGAGACCCGTTATGTCAGCGATGTGGATTCCACCAGTCTCATTGACGGGGCGATAAACGGCATGGTGCAGTCTCTGGGCGACCCCCATTCCATATACATGAAATCCAGTATGTACAAGTCCTTGAAGGAGCATACTGCCGGAGCCTTTGGCGGCATTGGCGTCACCATGGGATTTAAGGATGATAAAGTAACCATCGTATCGGTGCTGGAAGGTACTCCCGGCGAAAGAGCAGGCCTTAAGGTAGGGGATGAAATTCTGGCTGTAGACGGTACGCCTGTGACAGAATATCAAAGTGAGGAAGTGGCTCTGCATATCCGCGGTGAAGCAGGTACAGAAGTAAAATTGCTGATTCACCGCGAAGGCAGCGAGGATAGCGAATACACTTTGGAACGCGCTATCATCAAAGTGCCTTCGGTGAAAGGCAGAATGCTGGAAGGCTCCGATATGGGCTATATCCGCATTGCCACCTTTGGTGAAAGTACCGGCGAGGAGTTTAAAACTGAGTACGCCGCGCTGGAACAGGCCGGTATGAAAGGGCTGATTGTTGACCTGCGGCAAAACCCCGGCGGTCTTATTACCAGCTGTGTAGAAGTGGCTGATATGCTGGTACCCAAGGGCAATATTGTCTCGGTGGTACAGCGTGACGGCACCAGAGAGGATTATGATTCCAGTCTGGAAAAAGAGAAATATCCACTGGTCGTGCTGATTGACGGCAACAGCGCCAGTGCTTCGGAGATTTTAGCCGGAGCCTTACAGGACAGAGAGGCGGCAACCATCGTAGGCACAAAATCCTACGGCAAAGGTTCGGTACAGGTGGTTGTGCCCTTGTTCCATGATGATGGCCTGAAACTGACCATCGCCAAATATTACACGCCCAATGGCCGCTGCATTGACGGTATCGGCATTGAGCCGGATATCACGGTGAATTTCAACGAGGACAGCCGCGAAGACACGCAGCTTAATATGGCAAAAGAAGTTTTGCTGAAGAAAATAAAATAAGGGGTTTACAGCTTAACAGTTTTATGCTAAACTCCTATATGTAGTTAAATATTTATTGGCAATGGAGCCATGCATGGTCACTAACCCTTCGGGGTGTGGTGCCTTTGCATGGCTTTTTCTGTATGTATTCAGTAAAGGGTGGTATGAAGATGGAAGAGTTAATCTATGTAATTCCGGCAAACTCCGACAAAGAGGATATTGTGGCTCAGTTAAAGGCCCATCCCGAAATCAAGTTTGTTTCTCTGGTCGGCGTGGACATGGCCGGTAATGATACCGATGAAAAGATTCCCGTGCGGATTTTCCTCAAGGATATGGATGATTTCTATGCTGGTACGGCTGTGCAGACAGACGGTTCATCCGTGGTGCTGACCGGCATTGCCACCCTGAACAACGCCAAGGTGGATATGCCCATTGACCCTTCGGTAAACTGGTTCGTTGATTACAATACGGAGTTTTACGATGAAGCCACGGGCAGGCCGGTGGGAACCCTGCGTATTCCCTCGTTCCTGGTGCATGAGGGCAAACGCGTGGACTCCCGGGCGGTACTCGCTGACACGCTGAACTACGTCAAAGAAGAACTGCTGGCCACCTTCAAAAAATATCCCAAAATTTCCGGTCTGGAAAGCCTTGACGGCAACGATGTGGTAGACATTCAGTTCACCTCTGCCACGGAACTGGAATTCTGGGTTAAGACGCCGCTGGAAGAAGCCGCTATCGAAGAGATGTCTGCTTCGCAGGTTATGCAGGAACAGTATTGGGAACGCACCCACGGCGCTGTGCGTACCGCTATGGAAAACTGCCTGCTGGAACTCGATAAATACGGCTTCAAGGTCGAAATGGGCCATAAGGAAGTAGGCGGTCTCAAAGCCCAGATTGACGGCAGCGGCAATATGACCCATGTCTGTGAGCAGCTGGAAATCGACTGGCGCTTTGCCGATGCCCTGCAGGCTGCGGATAATGAAATCTTTGTCCGCACGGTAGTTAAGGAAACCTTCCGTTCCATCGGTCTGGAAGTCAGCTTCAAAGCAAAGCCGATGATTGGCCTGGCCGGCAACGGTGAGCATACCCATATCGGCATGGCAGCCGTTACCAGCGATGGCAAGTTGCACAATCTCTTCACCGCCGATGACCAGCGCAAGGATTTCATGAGCGCTGTCGGCTATGGCTCACTTATGGGGCTGCTCAAAAACTACGAGGCCATCAATCCGCTGGTTTCTGCAACCAACGATTCCCTTAACCGTCTCAAACCCGGCTTTGAAGCTCCGGTATGTATCGTTACCTCTCTGGGGCATCGTCCTGACCAGCCTTCGCGTAACCGTACCATTTTGGCAGGCCTTATCCGTGATTTGGGCAATCCATTTGCTACCCGTTTTGAACTGCGCGCCTGCAATCCTTACACCAATACTTATCTGGTGCTGGCTGCTATTTACTCCGCATGTCTGGATGGCATCAAGATGTCTGTACAGCACACCACGGCAGAACTGCTGACGGAACTTTCCAAGGAGGCCGGGGAAGATGGCTTCTATCTGGAAAAGAACCGCGCATACCGCAGTGAAGACGATGTATTTGAAGATTACACGGCAGAAGAGCGTGACCGCCTCTTCGGTGCACCCCCGGCTACGGTTTGGGAGAATATGCAGAATCTGGACAATTATCCCGAAAAGAAAGCTGTTATCACCGCAGGCGGTGCGCTGGATGACACCATTCTCAACGCTTTCCGTGCCGGTGCCCTGCTGCGCTGGAAGACAGAGCTCATCGCCCGTATCATTCCTGAGAACCGCGATATTGTCCGCGCGGCCAAGGAAATCAAATCTGACTTTGTGACGGATTTGGACGCTTACAACTGGAACAAAATCAATGGTATCCGCAGCTATCTGGCCAAGGACAGCATTGATGAAAAGTCTCTGTTCACCCTGCTGATTAACGCCCTGAACGAAGGCGACTACGCCGCCGCCTCCGGCTTGCAGGTTGAGATGTATGACAAGATAGAGGAACTCATAGCCCTCTACGATAGTTATGTAAAAAATATGATTTAAAGATTA
>JAGAYB010000081.1 GCA_017940705.1 Selenomonas sp.
AGGTCACTTCATTACCCTTGATGGAAGTTATATTTCTATTGGGCAGGCCGTCAGGCATATCAGGATAGCCTAAGCTCATCGAGCCGTACACCCGTTCGCCTTCTTTTAAGCCCAGCTCCTGCAGGTAAGCCAGCAGGACAGTATTATCATTGAGCCAGCGCAGCTGATTTATCCAGCAGGCTCCCAAATCAAGCGCATTCGCTGCCAGCAGCATATTTTCCAGCGCACAGGAAACATCGGCCATATTGTTGCCGTATTTTTCCTGATTGGCCACGACAATCAACACCGGAGCGTTGTACTTAAAGACATACGTACCCTTTTTCGAGAGTTTTATCGCACCGCCGATATTGGCCTCATTATCCGGGGTGATTTCCATTTTGGCAAATTCACTCTGCACCAGGTCAACCAGCTTAGCCAGTACAGCCTGATCGCGTATCACCAAAAAATGATTTTGATTTTTGCTCTTGCCGCTCGGCGCTCTGCGGCCTGCTTCAATTACTTTTGCCAGCAGGTCATCATCTACCATGTCCGGCTTGAACTTACGGGTACTGTGCCGCGTAGCGATAATATTCAGCGCATCTTTATCCATTTATTCTCCACCTTTATTCTGGAAACTTCCTCACGTTATAAGCCTCTTTGATTTTTACGGACAAATCTTCCAGCGTTATACCGCCTATCGACTGCACCGCAGCCAGCACTGCCCCTTCGACCAGAGGACAGTCCAGCATTTTCACCTTCCTATCCTCCATGTCTTCAATGACGATTTCCGTAGTCATGACAGCACTGCCCATATCCATGAGCACAGCCACCCCATCCTCAGAATACACTTTGTCCACAGCAGCACTTATCTTGCCGTAGCTGGTACCCAAAGTGCCGTCCTCCATGCCGCCAGCTGCTGCAATCGGCGCCTGCGGAGCCATCATTCTGGCAATTTCCACTACGCCTGCGGCTAATTTTTCGCTATGCGATACGATTACTATACCTACCAATTTTCTCACCCCACAAGAATCTAAGAACTGCAATCAAACTATATCTTCACAGTCCCTTACAAACACTTGTGTATTTCCTGCAGCATATATAGCGAAGATGTGGCTCCCGGGTCCTGATGACCGATACTGCGTTCACCTAAGTAGCTGGCCCGTCCCTTGGTGGCGATGATGGTCTTGGTGTATGCAACGCCCTTTTGGGCTGCCTCAACAGCGGCTGCCACGGCCGCTTTCAGGTCAGCACCGCCATCCAGAGCATCTTTCAAGGCCATGAAGGCAGGACACAGCGCATCCAGCATAGTCTTTTCACCTTCAGTGGACTTGCCGCGCATTTTAATACCGCCAATCGCAGCCTCCATAGCTTGGACAAAATCCTGCGCCTCAATTTCCGTCATGCCTTTCAAGGCGTTGCCGGCCTTCATAAAAGCTGTGCCATAAAGCGGGCCTGAGGCGCCGCCCACATTTGACACCAGCTGCATGCCGACGCCCTTTAGTATACTGCCAATATCGCCGCCAGCCAGTTCCGGCAGCTTTTCCGCGACAGCCTTAAAGCCCCGTGCCAGATTTATGCCATGGTCACCGTCACCGATTTCATTGTCCAGCTGCGTCAAAAAATCCTTCTCCGTCTCCATCCGCGCCCCAATGGCCCGAATAATTTCTACAATTTTTGCTGTATCTAACATAATTACATCTCCTTAGCGTTTTAAGGCTGGCGTATCTGCTTTGGCATCGTAGAGCTTCTTCATCTCATCGTCCAGCCGCAGCAAAGTCAGCGAAAAGCCGGCCATTTCAATGGAGGTCATATAGTTGCCCACCATTGTATCATAAACCTTAACGCCCTGCTCTTGCAAATAATCCTGCACAAAGTTATTGATGATATATAGTTCCATCAGCGGCGTTGCACCCATACCGTTTACCATTACCACCACTTCATGCCCTTTGAAATCCAAATCAGCTAAAACTTTATCCAGCAGTTTTTTTGCTGTTTCGTCAGCGCTGCCGATTTTCTCACGCTGCGTGCCCGGCTCGCCATGAATGCCGATACCGATTTCCACTTCATCCTCACCGAGTTCAAAGCCCGGCTTGCCGGCTGCCGGTATCGTACACGGAGACATAGCCATCCCCATGGTGCGGACATTGGCAATGACCTTTTCTGCCACGGCCTTTACCTCCGCAAGACTTGCTCCCTCTTCAGCCTTGGCTCCGGCAATCTTATGTACCAGCACCGTACCGGCTACACCGCGGCGCCCCGTTGTATAAAGGCTGTCCTTTACGGCCACGTCATCATTTACTACCACATAATCAGCTTCGATATCCTCATCTTTAGCCATGTCGATAGCCATTTCAAAATTCATTACATCGCCGGTGTAATTCTTGACTATACATAAAACGCCCTTGTCCGTGGCTACGGACTGAATACCGGCAAAAATCTTATCCGGCGTAGGCGAGGTAAACACTGCTCCGGCCACAGCGCAATCCAGCATGCCTTCGCCAACGAATCCACCATGAGCCGGTTCGTGTCCGCTGCCGCCGCCGCTTATCAAGGCAACCTTGCCTTCTTTTTTGGCAGCCCGGACGACGATATTGCCTTCCTCCAGTTTCCGCAGCTTATGCGGAGCTGATTTTACCAGCCCCAGCACCATCTGTTCTTCTACAGATTCCACACCATTGATAAGTTTCTTCATTGCAAAGCTCCTCCCTTGCCGGCCAATGGCCCTGCTAATTTAATTTTATACACAACAACAGACAGCTTCCCTCAGGAAAACTGTCTGTCAGTTATGCTTATTTAATCACCATAACAGGAATAGGCGATTCTTCAATGACTTTCTGGCTGACACTGCCGATAAGCGCGCCCTTAAAAAGCCCCAGACCGCGGCTGCCCATGATAATCATATCGCTGTGCTCCTGTGCAGCTACGCGAATAATAGCCTTGTGGATGCTTCCCGTCTCCACATGCTTTGCCGCCCGCAGTTCCTGCGGAATCTTTTCCCAAATGCGGTCAAATACGATATGGCTAGGGATATCCTTGTTAATATTGCTGGACACATAGACAAAATCCAAATCAGCTTTGCATTTTTCTGCCAGAAAAATAGCTTCATCTACAGCCTTGCAGCCGTTTACAGAGCCATCAACAGGCACGAGGATTTTTTGAATTTTCCCCATAATAAAACCTCCTCACGAGTTTATTTCCATATATTCATGATTAGTATTTCGTTAATCCGATGATTAAATCCTGCTTTTAAAAGAGAAAATTATTTACAGCAATTTTATTTTAATGAAAAAATCCCCACCAAAGCCGTACACTTTGATGGGGACAGTCAAATTCTAACTGGTGCGCTCGGGCAGAGTCGAACTGCCGCTTTCAGCTCCGGAGGCTAACGTCCTATCCACTGGACTACGAGCGCTTAATCAACGATAAGTATCATAGCATAAATCAGCGATTCCTGTCAACTCTATAGCCGTATTTTCTGAAATTACACATGGCAAAAATAAAAAAACCGCGTTATAATGGGACTAACATAAATTCGCTCCCAGGAGGGATACTCATGAACCTGCCCTACAACCTCATTGATTTTGACATGCAGATAGGACGGCAGAAACCGGAAACCATCCGTCATCCTGACAATTACTGCCCCTTCTGCCATACCGATGAACTCACCGGCATCATCGCCAGTGACGGCCCCATCATCCTCCTGCGCAATAAATACAACGTCCTCTCCGGCACAGAACAGTTTGTGCTGATTGAAACCGATGCCTGTCACAGCGATATGCCGGACTACACCCCGGAACACATGCAACGGCTGCTGGCTTTCGGTCTGCAGCACTGGCAGAAACTCTTAAACTCTGGCCGCTATGCAGATGTGGCATTCTTCAAAAATTACGGGCCTCTGTCCGGCGGCACCATCCGCCATCCTCACATGCAGCTGGTTGCTTTTCCGCAGCTTGCCAATCCGTTAAGCGCCCTACCCGAAGAATTTGCAGGAGAACCCATCGCGCGTGAGCATGATGTGGAATTTAATATCTCCACCACACCGCGCATCGGCTTTTGGGAATTAAACATCATTCCTAAGGAAATCGAAAGCCCCGCCTCCGTTGCTGCCATGGCTCGCTTTATTCAGGCAGGCACCGGCTTTTTGACGCGTCATTTTCATCAGGGCCGGGTGCAGAGCTATAACATATTTTTCTACCAGCTGAACGGGCAGGTATTTATAAAAATCATGCCGCGTTTTGCCACACCGCCCCTCTTTGTGGGCTACGGGATACACATGCGCCCCACCAATATTTACGAAATGGCGGCAGAAATCCAGCGTATCTGCTTTAGTGAGTAATGACCTAACACAAAATACGGCCTGACAAGTCAAAATCTGACCTGTCAGGCCGTATTATTTATGCTTCTTTTTTGTCAAAGGGCACATGGTTCAATAAAAGCTCGGGATTATTATCCGTAATCCAGCCCAAAGCCCATTCATTATTCACGAGCAATACGGGATTATTGTGGCGGTCGTAAACGAACATGCCGCGGTCAGCGCCCTTAAGGTCTGCCGGGGTCACTTCACGGCCATCCTCAAAAGCCATCCAGCGCGCCACTTCATAGGGCTGCATATTCATTTCGATATCCACGTTGTATTCGTTTTTCAGACGATACTCCAGCACCTCAAACTGCAACGTGCCTACCGTACCGACGATATAAGATTCCATGCCGGCACCAGCCTGCTGAAAGAGCTGAATTGCCCCTTCCTGTGTCAGCTGCTCAATGCCCTTCACGAATTGTTTGCGCTTCATGGTATCCTTGGCCTGCACACGGGCAAATTTTTCCGGGGGGAATACCGGGAAGTCAGCATATTTGAATTTATGACCGGCATCACAGACCGTATCACCGATACCAAACACTCCGGGGTCAAAAAGGCCGACAATATCGCCGGGATACGCCGTGTCAATAATCTGCCTGTCCTGAGCCAGGAACTGCTGCGGCTGCGCCAGTTTCAGCATCTTGCCAGTGCGTTCATGCCACACTTCCATATTGCGCTCGAACTTGCCGGAGCAAATACGGATAAAGGCCAAACGATCACGATGTGCAGGGTTCATATTTGCCTGAATCTTAAAAACAAAACCCGAGAACTTTTCATCATCAGCGGCAATCAGTCCTTCCGAAGAATTACGCGGCTGCGGCGTCGGTGCCATGCGGATATAGCCTTCCAGAAAATCCTGCACGCCAAAGTTGGTCATGGCCGAACCAAAGAACATAGGTGTCAGCTCGCCGCTGTTGACCTTGTCCATATCAAAGTCTTCGCCGGCCTCATTCAGAAGTTCCAAATCATCCTGCAGCGCCTGCCATACATCCTCACCCACACGAGCTACGACTTCCGGGTCATTTGGTTCATACACATCAGCAATACGGGCTTCCTGACCATGAGACGTATCAGCGGCAAAGAGCAGCACCTTGTCATTACGGCGGTCATACACACCCATGTACTGCCCATCCTGACCGATGGGCCAGTTCATAGGATAAGAACGAATCCCCAGTACATTTTCAATTTCATCCATCAGGTCAATCGGCGCCTTACCGAAATGGTCCAGCTTGTTGACAAAGGTAAAGATAGGAATGCCACGCTGCTTGCAGACCTTAAAAAGTTTTTTCGTCTGCGCCTCGACGCCCTTAGCTACGTCGATAACCATAACGGCACTGTCCACTGCCATCAAGGTGCGGTAGGTGTCTTCACTGAAGTCCTGATGCCCCGGGGTATCAAGAATATTGATACGGTAACCGTCATAGTCAAACTGCAGTACCGAAGATGTGACGGAGATACCGCGCTGCTTTTCAATTTCCATCCAGTCGGAAACAGCATGCCGCTGGGTCTTGCGCGACTTAATAGAACCAGCCAGATGAATGGCACCACCATAGAGCAAAAGTTTTTCCGTCAGCGTCGTCTTACCAGCATCCGGGTGAGAGATGATGGCAAAGGTGCGACGCTTTTCAATTTCTTTATCGAGTTCCGCGCTTAAAGCTGACAAAATAAATCCTCCAATTGTAGTATAAATTTGATACAAACACACTTTTCCCTTTTGAAACGCCCAAGGGGGGTTCAAAAAAGTGTATTCATGTGCGAGTACCGAGAAGCCTTGCTACGACTAAGTTCCGAGCCTTTTGCAGTATCCTCGGGGCAATGTCCCAAAGCATACCTTATCTGGTTGCAACCTCTACGAACTCACATATTATCCATTCTACCATAAAATAAGAAGGGAATACAAGAAAATTGGCACGGGACTTTGCCCGCGCCAATTCTTAACTTATATGAATTTCTGTCCCATCCTTGAATGTCACGCTGATATCCTCTTTGCTGTATACAGTCATGAAGTCCACCAGCGTTCCCCACAAACCTTCATCAAATTCCGTCACCGACCCACTCTGAGCAGTAAGTGCTTGGGCAAAACCGTCCAGCCGCTCTGATTTTGCGTGTCGAGCCTTGATGGACTTTACTATCTCATCATGTCTGTCTTTCGTGGCCTCGTAATCAACACATTAAAGAAGATGAATCTCTTGGTGAAGGTTTCTGCAT
>JAGAYB010000082.1 GCA_017940705.1 Selenomonas sp.
GTAATAATTTGTCACGCGGTCTTCCGTAAGGCTGCTTACGATAGCCGCCCTTGTCTGCTGTAAGTTCTGGCCATCGCGGTACTGCAGGTGACAGCTGTCTAAGGGCGTCTTGCTTTGCCACATAATCGTTCGGGAGGTACGCGGGTCGCTGGTAATGAGCTGGCGCAGCGCCTCAATGGGCGGCGTGCCGGCGGCGGCAAGTCTGGGGAACAGGCTGCTGAGCCCCAGCATAACTGCTGTCTGGCTGACAAGTGTAAGAAATTTGCGGCGGGAAAGCACCATAACGAATCACTTCCTATTTTTCTGCCAGTTTTCGTTGTTCGTGGCGTTCGTAGAGCCAGGCACCGGCAATGAGGATAACAGCAAGAATAATAACGACAATCATGCGTGTCGGGTCCTCCTGATGGGTGATGGCGTCATGGCCGATAATGGCCTCTATGCCCGTAGAGGGGAATTTGCCCACCAGGGAGGCGATGACATAGTCGCGGAACTTCATAGCGGACAAGGCACCGATAGCATTGAGCAGCACGGAGGGAATGTATGGCACCATACGGGCAATCAGCATGACCACAAAACCGCGGCTGCCACTGTACTTGTCCAGATTGGATAAGGTTTTGTTGCGGCTGATGATTTTTTCTGCGGCGTCGCGGAAAAAGAAACGCAGCAGGATAAAGCTGAAGGCCACACCGATGGTTTCCGCAACGACGGAGAGGACAATTCCCCAGAAGATGCCGAATATCAAGGTGTTGGCAGTAGAGAAGATAATTGCCGGTGGAAAACCTAAAGCGTTGACAAAGAGTGTCAGCAGAAAGCTGAAAATAATTGCCCCCGAACCAAAACTCGCAATATAACCGGCTGTTTCCTGAATATCCCCCCGGGCCAGCAGGCCGCAGATATGAGGCAGAAAGGCCGGATTTATCAGATGTATGATGACAAAGAGCAGGACGATGGCCGCCAGGGCTCCGAGTTTCACCGTCCGCAAAGACTTGATAGCAGGCAAAGCAATTCCTCCTTGAACATGGTTTTTAATGATTTTTATTATACCATGTAAAATGGCATAATTTATGAAAAAGACTGTGAGAAACTGTCAATTTTTTATTTCCTGTGGTAAAATAGAATCGATATACTATGTGAAGGGTGAACCGTTAATGGGTGTGGCAAAGGATATTTTCACAGGTGCGGCGATGGCCTTAACCGCTGTGGGGGCATTGGTGGTAACAGCTACGATGCTTTCCTGGGCCGGGGCAAATTTTGCTGCTGCCTATACGGCAGGTGCTATTATGTCCCTGCTGGGAACCTTGCTGCTCAGCCGCCAGGGCCTTTCCCTGGTGGTTATGCCTTCGGTGACGGTTACAGCTTATCTGGTATTTATTATTGCTATCAGCAACGGCCTGGGGTGGCAGCAGATTTTAGGCATAAGTGCTGCCGGCTCCGTGCTCGGAACAGGATTTTGGCTGTGGGCGTCAAGACACCGGCAAAATCTTTTGCCGCCGGCTTTGTGCTGGGGGATATGCCTGGCAGTGGCTGTGTATCTGATTGTGCAGGGGCTTAATCTGGGGCGGATTATCGTCACTTCGCCCTGGAGCGTAACCATGGTGGGAGACTTTTATGACCCCTTGGCTTATTGGAGCCTGGTGGGGATTATCCTCACCCTGGCACTGGCGGCCTGCCGGTGCAGGCTGGCGCTGTTTTACGGCATGGCCTTTACGTTGGCGGCCACCTTGCTCGAAGGTTTTTGGGTGATACCGGCAGCGCCGTTTTTTTTGCCGGAGGGGCTTGATACGTCTGTAGGGCAGCTCACAGGGGCTGCCGGTACAGATAAAGAGTTATGGCTGTTTGGGCTGACCAGTTTGTGCCTGCCCGTGTGCCTGGGGACTATCAACGCCAGCAGCATTATGGCTTTTGCTCCGGCGGCCGGCCGGCAGCAGCAATGTAAGGGGGCAGGCACGTTAAGTGCTTTGGGTATTGTCGGAGCGTTGCTGGGAACAACGCCGCTGGCCGTAGCCCCGACCGCCGCCGCGTCACAGGGGGCAGCCGGCAGGTATGTTACTGGTGGGGCAGCAGCTGTCCTGCTGCTGGCTTTGTTTATGGAACCGCTGGCGGCTGCCTGGGCTGATTTTCCGGCAATGACGGTGCCCGTTTTAGTGGGCAGTGGTTTTTTGCTCATTCTGCGTCTGAGCAGGGAAATTCCCTTGTCGGCTGGTGAGGATACGCGCCGGGCGGAACTGATGAGCATTACGGTCATGACTTTGTTGCTGCCGTTGGCGCATAATTTTGCCACGGCTTTAGGTGCCGGAATCTGGGGATATATTATCTTCATGGTTTTTGCCGGCAGGGCAAGAGATATTTCCCGTTGCATGGCAGCAGGGGGAGCCTTATTTGCTTTTTATTTTGCTTATAGCATGTTCATTTGAATGTGTGGGATAAAGTTGTAAGTTAATGGTTTGTAAGTGCAAGGAGTGTTCAGTTCGTGTTGTTTAAGTGTTGTGCGAAAGTTATGGCAGCCGGTCTTTTGGTCAGTTGCATTGCCGGTGTTCCTGGGGCAGAGGCCCGTCATTTGGGAACCAGTCCTGAGTTGGAAACAAAAGTGGATACCAGTCAGCGGCTGAAAATCGGCAGCAGCACCAAGGTGGTGGAGCGCGGTACTGCGCAGAAGAGTCTGGAGTCTCGCATTGATGCTATTCTGCATCCGCCGGTTGAGGAAAAAAAGATTGAGAATGTCAAGGTGCCGACTACGGTGTCAGCTTTTGATGATTCGATTATCGGGACGGCACTGGCCAGTCAGGAGCAGTGCGTCAGATATCTGCTGAGCGTCAACCCCAGCCCGAATATCGCTGTGTCACCCAAAGAACTGGTGGCCTATTACTACGAAGAGGGCGCCCGGGAGGGGATTCGTCCGGATGTGGCTTTTGCACAGGCTTTGAAGGAAACGGGCTTTTTCCGTTATGGCGGCACGGTGACACCTGACCAGAACAACTATTGCGGCCTGGGGACTACCAGTGCTGATGTTAAAGGGGCTTATTTTTCCAGTCCACAGATGGGCGTAAGAGCGCAGATTCAGCATTTGCTGGCGTATGTATCTACCCGCCGTCCGTCGGAACCGGTGGTTGACCCCCGCTATGCATTGGTACGCAATACTTATGGTTCACGGACGCTTTCCAGCTGGCAGGATTTAAATGGCCGCTGGGCTGTGCCGGGCTATACGTACGGCCAGAGCATTATGAGCATGTTCCGGGAAATGTTATCTAAGTAATTTTATATAAAGAGAGGATTTTATTTAGTCTATGATTACTACAAATAATGTGAGTTTGCAGTTTGGTAAGCGTGTGCTGTATAAGGATGTAAACTTGAAGTTTACGCCGGGGAACTGCTATGGGATTATCGGGGCTAACGGCGCCGGAAAGTCAACTTTTTTGAAGCTGCTGTCCGGGGAGATTGAGCCGACGGGGGGCAATATCGAAATCACTCCCGGTGAGCGGCTGGCCGTCCTGCAGCAGGACCATTATGCCTACGATGATTACGAGGTGCTGCGCACGGTAATCATGGGGCATAAGCGTCTGGTAGAGATTATGGACGAGAAGGATGCTCTCTACGCCAAGCCGGATTTCTCTGAGGAGGATGGCATGAAGGCCTCAGAACTGGAGGCAGAATTTGCCGAGCTCAACGGCTGGGATGCTGAGGCTGAGGCGGCCCGTCTGTTAAACGGTCTGGGCATTCCCGAAGAGGAACACACCATGAAGATGGCTGACCTCACGGCGAAGGAGAAGGTACGCGTACTGCTGGCGCAGGCGCTCTTTGGCACCCCGGATATCCTGCTGCTGGACGAGCCGACTAACCATCTGGATGTGGAATCCATCAACTGGCTGGAGGATTTTCTGGCTGGTTTTGAAAATACCGTAATCGTGGTATCCCATGACCGCCATTTCCTCAATCAGGTCTGCACTTATATCTGTGATGTGGACTTCGGCGCTATTCAGCTCTATGCCGGCAACTATGATTTCTGGTATCAGTCCAGCCAGCTGGCTCTGCAGCTGCAGAAGGAACAGAATAAAAAAGCCGAAGAAAAAATCAAGGAATTGCAGAACTTCATCGCCCGTTTTGCCGCTAATGCAGCCAAATCCAAGCAGGCGACCAGCCGTAAGAAACTGCTGGACAAAATCAAGGTGGAGGATATCAAGCCGTCTTCGCGCCGTTATCCCTACATTGCCTTTACGCCCGACAGAGAAGCTGGCGACCAGCTGCTGCAGGTGGAGGGCATCTCCAAGACCGTTGATGGTGAGCAGGTGCTGAAAAACGTCAGCTTTACCCTGAAACGCGGTGATAAGGTGGCCTTTGTCGGCCCTAACAGCATTGGCAAGACCATGCTGTTTAAGATTCTCATGGGTGAGGAAGAACCTGATGAAGGTACTTTCAAGTGGGGCGTAACGACTACGCAGGCCTATCTGCCGGCTGATAACTCTGCTTATTTCGACGGGGTGTCCCTGTCTTTGGTTGACTGGCTGCGCCAGTATTCCAAGGACCCGGACGAAACCTTTGTGCGTGGTTTCTTAGGCCGGATGCTGTTCTCCGGGGAAGAAAGCCTCAAAAAGGCGTCTGTTCTTTCCGGTGGTGAGCGCGTGCGCTGCATGCTGTCCAAGATGATGCTCTCCGGTGCAAATGTCCTCCTGATGGACGAACCCACCAACCATCTGGACCTGGAATCCATCACGGCACTCAATAATGGTCTCATTGCCTTCGGCGGCACGGCACTTTTCGTGTCCCATGACCATGAGTTTGTCCAGACTATCGCCAACCGCATTATCGACATTACGCCGGATGGCGTGGTTGACCGCGTGACGACCTATGATGACTTTTTGGCCAATGAGACTGTCAAGCAGCAGCTGGCAGAAAAATACAGCAAGAAATAAGACCGTTAATCTGATATTTTACTTAAACCAAAGGAGCCAGTGCTATGCTGGGAAATTTGTTTAAAGCTACAAGTGAAGATGCAGGCACCACGGAACGCCTCAAAGAAATGGTGGCGGTTCTGCGCAGGCGGGAAGTAGTCAAGGGCATGACCCCCGAAAAACTCCGGCAGATTCTGGAGGATTTAGGGCCTA
>JAGAYB010000083.1 GCA_017940705.1 Selenomonas sp.
CTGATACTCGCTTGGATACGGCACGGACGGCTGAATGGCAAACAATGTGCCGCCCGTTTCCTGCTGAATGCGCTCTGCCACACGCTGCGTAGTGCCGCTATGGGAAAAATACGCCACGAGTATCTTGTGGCCCTCGGCGGCGGCCTCAGCCTTGGGCATGTTCATACCTGCGCCCAAGGTACCATCACCAGCCCCAGAGCCATTGCTATCGTCAAAAATAATTTCATCTTGCATACCTCCCTCTTATATAACCTGAAATTCACGCCATTTCCCCGTCCGTTCACGCCAGAGGAACACAGCCGCCCGGATTGTCCAGTCTGCCGCCATTGCCAGTGCCAGCCCAATCACGCCCATATCCAGCACAATGCCCAGCACATAGGACAGCAGCAGCCTGCCGCCGATGGTCGAGGCCAGCGAAACCTTCATGGTGAACCGCACGTCTCCGGCTGCGCGCAGGCCGTTGCTGAACGCACCGGAATAGGGAAAGGCTCCGGCATTGAAGACATTATGAATCAATACCAGCAGCAGTACAAGTTTCTTCGTCTCCGGGGCCAGCGCATAGAAATCCAGTACAAAGGGCGTAAGCACCAAAATAAGGATATTCCAGCCCGTGGAAACAGCCAGCGTGTATTTCCCCAGCTTGCGGAAATAGTAATCAGCCGCCTCCCAGTCTCTTGCCCCTACGCATTGCCCAATGACCGTGATGAACACCGGTCCCATGGCAACACCGGCCAAAGCCGCCAGCGACCAGATACTCTGCGCCACGCCGTTAGCGGCAATCTGATATGTGCCAAACAAAGCTGCCATACTGGTCAA
Source organism: Selenomonas sp. (assembly GCA_017940705.1). The sequence goes on from JAGAYB010000083.1 coordinate 817, forward strand.
CGCTACCTTGACCAGCTGAAACACGCCGCTTTCAATGCCGTTGGGTATGGCAATAGACAAGATACGGCGCAGAAGCACGCCGTTCCACCCAAAAATCCAGCCGGTACGATACGCCACCGCCTGTTCTTTTCTAAAGCACACGGCGGTGACCAGCAGCGCGGAAAACACCCAGGCAAACACAAAGGGCCAGGCTACTCCGGCCACACCTGCCTGCAGGACAAATACTCCCAGGAAATCCCCCACGGCGTTCAGCACACAGGCAGATGCCGTAATATACATCGTAATGCTGGTCTTTCCCAGACTGCGGCAGATTGCCGCGCCTGCATAATAAATGGCTATGGCCGGATAACCGCAGGCCGTAATCTGCAAATAGCGGACACAGGCATCCATCACTGCCGGTTCCACCCTGCCAAACAACAGGGCCAGCAGCCACCTGCCCCCGGCCAGCACCAAAAACGATATACCAAAGGAAATGACCGTACTCAAAAGCAACAGCTGACTGGCTGTTTTTCCGGCCTGTGCCTGTTCCCGGCGGCCGATATACTGACTGATAACCACCGCGCCGCCGGAAGCCAGTGCCAAAAACAAATACAAAAAGATAATGTTGAACTGGTTCACCAGAGCAACGCCGGACACTGCCGTTTCCCCGGCATAGCTGACCATGAGCGTGTCCGTGATGCCTACCAGCATGACAAGGAGCTGCTCCACAAACAGCGGCAGCATCATTGCCCACAGCCTGCGCCCGGAAAAACGTTCCATACCTTACTTAGCCTCGTAAACTTCCTTTGCCATACGGAAAGCACCCCAAGCCTTAGGCCAGCCGGCATAGAATCCCAGTTGGGTTATTGCCTCCACCATCTCAGCCTTAGTCACGCCGTTGGCCTTTGCCGTCTGGATATGGTACTTCAAGGAACTGTCAATAATGCCGCTGGCCACCAGCGCCGAAATGGTAATCAGGCTGCGGTCATGGAGCGAGAGCACATCATTGCGCGACCAAACCTCGCCGAACAAAATATCGTCATTGTAACGGGCAAAATCTGGGGCAAATTCGCCCAGCGCGTCACGTCCTGCCGTCTGCACGATTTTCTTGGCAACCGGTTTTTCCGCGCCCTGACCTGCTGCCATCACCGGCATCATGTTGGCTGCCATAAAAGCTGCGCCGCACAAAGCTGCTACGATTTTCTTGCCATAGTTTTTCATAATGTTACCTCCTAAATTTCCAGTTAATTCTTAGGAACTGTTCATAAATAAATTTTAGCTTGGTTACAGTATAGCGTCAGCCATTTTAATTGTCTAATACCTATTTTACATTAGTACCAATGCCTTTTCAGCATTGATAACCACCTGCCGATATGTTATCCTAAAAGCAAATCATACACGCCCCGAAAGGAATGACACATTATGGAACTGGACATCCGCGTACTGAAATATTTTTTGGCTGTAGCCAACGCCGGCAACATCACGCAGGCTGCCAAAGACCTCCACATCACCCAGCCGACATTATCCCGGCAGATTATGGATTTAGAAAAGAATCTTGGCTGTGAACTTTTTATTCGCAAACACAAACAACTGACCCTGTCTGACAGCGGCTTTTTGTTTCAGCAGCGTGCCAAGGAAATCGCCCTGCTGGCCGACAAGGCCTGCCGGGAAATCGCCGAACAGCAGGGACAGCTCGGCGGAACCATCTCCATTGCCTGCGTGGAAAGCATTGCCTCCACCCTGCTCCCCAAAATCATGGCCGCTTTCAGTCATGAATATCCTGCCGTCAAATATGAACTCTACAGCGCCGATGGCAACGACATCCGCGAAAAAATCGACAGAGGCAGCATTGACCTTGGCATTCTGCTCGAACCCATCGAAATGGCCAAGTATAATTTCCTGCGCCTGCCCTGCTATGAAAAATGGGGCATTGCCATACGGGAAGATTCCCCTCTTGCCACTAAATCAGCCATTACCACCCAAGACATACAGGGCCTCCCTATCATCATTCCCCGGCGCACCATCGTCATCGAGGAAATCGCCAAATGGCTCGGTATTGGCGAGGAAAAACTGAACATTGCCGCCTCCCATAATCTCCCTACCAACGGCCTGCTGCTCGTCAAGCAGGGCATTGGCATACTCATCTGTGTGGAAGGCGCCGTCTCCATCCGCCCCATGTCCGGGATTTGCTTCCGCCCCTTCCAGCCGGAACGCATCACCGGCCATGTACTGGCTTGGAAAAAGAACCACGCCTTCTCCGCGGCTACTGCCAGATTTTTGGATTTTGTGCAAAGCAA
>JAGAYB010000084.1 GCA_017940705.1 Selenomonas sp.
GATGGATGTGGAAGGCAAATGGCGTGTGGCGTTTGCCCTCTTTGCCGGTTTTGTGGCCAAAATCTTTGGCAAGTCCGGGATGTTCTATGTCTGGGGCGGCAAGGAAACGGCCATGATTGATGACGTGACGGGCACGATGCCTCCCTTTGACAAGTGCATTGTTTACGGGCCGGGTGAACCCTATGAAGTTGTAAAACGCATTAAGGAACGTCTGGGCTGCTTTGGCGCGATGATTGCCGATGTCAATGACCTCAAGCGCAGCCGTGTGGTTGGCATTACCGATGGCGTGGACGGGGAAATTGCCCGTAACCTGCTGATTGATAATCCCTTCGGCAATGCTTCGCAGAAGACGCCTATTTGCATTATCAAAAATTACAAGCAGTATCAGGAAAGTAAATAATTGGCTATATAAAAGCCTCCCCATCGGGGAGGCTTATTTAAGGAGTGATTGTATGGAGCGTTATCGGCATCGCGCGGCAGATGAATTGCGCCCCTGTAAAATCCACCGCAAGTTTCAGAAATACCCGGCAGGGTCTGTTCTCATTGAAATGGGCAATACCAAGGTCATCTGTGCGGCGACCATCGAAGAACGGGTGCCGTTTTTTCTGAAGGGTACCGGCGAGGGCTGGATTACAGCGGAGTATTCCCTGCTGCCCAGCGCCACGGGAGTTCGTACCCAGCGTGAGGCCGTCCGGGGGAAACAATCGGGACGTACTCAGGAAATTGAGCGGCTTATCGGCCGAAGCCTGCGCTCGGTGGTGGATACCAAAGCTCTGGGAGAACGTACCATCATGCTCGACTGCGATGTGATTCAGGCTGACGGCGGTACCAGAACAGCAGCCATAACCGGCGCTTTTGTGGCTTTGGTGGAGGCCTGCGCTGCTTTTTATGAGAAGGGCAACGTCTTCCCGGTGAAGGATTTTCTGGCTGCTATCAGCGTAGGCATAAACAAGGACAATGAACCTATCCTTGACCTGTGCTATGAGGAAGATTCCACAGCGATGGTGGATATGAATGTGGTAATGACAGGCTTTGGCAAGTTCGTGGAAGTGCAGGGCACCGGCGAGGGACGTCCCTTTGACCATCAGGAACTGTCAAAGCTGCTGACGTTTGGGGAAAAGGGCTGCCGGGAACTGATTTCCTATCAGAAGGATGTTCTGGGAGGCCAGCTTGTATGGCTGGTAGGCCGCGAAGGATAACAGAGGAGTACTTTAGTTTGATGAAAAAAATCGTAATCGCAACGAAGAATCCGGGCAAGGTGCGTGAATTTCAGGAAGCTCTTGCTCATTTGCCGGTGGACGTGGTGTCTTTGGGAGATTTTGGACAGCTGCCAAATGCCATAGAAGATGGGGAGACCTTCGCGGAAAATGCCGCTATTAAGGCGAAATTCTATATGGAAAAAACAGGCTGCGCCTGTCTGGCAGATGATTCGGGACTGGAAGTTGCGGCGCTTGGCGGACGCCCCGGAGTATATTCTGCCCGGTTTGCCGGCTATAATGCTGATGACTGGTCAAACAATCAGAAGATGCTGGAGGAAATCTGCATTGCCGATGTGGAAGAGTCCAAGGCCAATTACCGCTGTGCCCTGTGCTTTGTGGATACGGATGGCCATACAGTAACGGCGGAAGGCCGCTGTGACGGTGTGGTAAAGAAAATTCCGCAGGGCAATGGTGGGTTTGGCTATGACCCCTATTTTTACACCAATGAATATGCCGGACGCACCATGGCTGAGCTGACATTGCAGGAGAAAAACCGCATCAGCCATCGCGGCCGTGCCCTGCGCCGTCTTGTACAGCAGCTGGAGGCGGTTCTGTGATGAAAATAGGAATTGTAAGTGACAGCCATGGCGGCACCGGCGACTTGGATTTGATGCTGTCCCGGCCTGAGACACGAGACGTAAGACTATGGCTTTTTGCCGGTGATGTGGCTATGGATGCTGCATACCTTGATATGGTCACGCCGGAAGATGTGGAAGTAATCAAGGTGGCAGGCAATAACGATTGGCCGGGGACAAATCTGCCCGATTATGAAACGCTGGATATAGCAGGACACACCGTTTTGCTGACCCACGGGCATATCTTTGGGGTGAATTTCGGACGGCAGAAACTGGCTCAGGCTGCTAAGGATGTAGGGGCGGATATTGCTGTTTACGGTCATACCCATGTAGCCGAGAATACGGTAATCGACGGTGTAATGATACTGAATCCTGGCAGTATTGCCCGTCCGCGTGATGAACGCAATGGTTCATTTATGGTGATGGATTTACTGCCGGCGAAACAGCCTGTTGTAAAACTGTATAGATTATAAATGAAGTTTATCCAATAATCATTATCAAATAGAAAAATTATATATTTTTTCATAAAAAAGTCCTGCATTAAGCAGGATTTTTTTTGCGAATATCTAATATAAATATTGATGTGATAATAGTCACTGTTAGAGGTAACTATGATGCACAAAAGTGAATCCGATTCACTATTTACGCGGTCTTCAGGCATTTTCCGAATGCTTGAAAACCAATAGGAAATGTGTTATTATGTGCCTGCTGATGTGTGATAAAGTGTATTTATGGGAGGGATTACTTTGCGAGAAATTGACGCAAAACAAATCACGGAAACCGTGGCACAGATGTGCAAAGAAGCGGCTTATTACCTTCCGGATGACGTTTACAACGCCATGAAGAAGGCGCGCCAGACGGAGACTTCTCCGGTTGGGCAGAATGTCCTTGACCAGATTATCCGCAATGCGGAAATCGCCAAGGCCGAAGATCGTCCCTACTGTCAGGATACTGGTATGACCATCGTATTTCTGGAAGTAGGCCAGGATTTGCATATCACGGGCGGCCTGTTGGAAGACGCTGTAAATGCCGGTATTTCCAAAGGCTATACGGAGGGCTACCTGCGTAAGTCCGTGGTCGGCGAGCCGCTCTTTAACCGTGTGAATACCAAGGATAATACTCCCGGTGTTATTTACACGAAAATCGTAGCCGGTGACAAGCTGAAAATCACCGTAGCGCCGAAGGGCTTTGGTTCTGAAAACAAATCCGGCGTCAAGATGCTGGTGCCTGCCGATGGTGTGGAAGGCGTGAAGAAAGCTGTTATGGACATTATCCTCCATGCCAGCATGAATCCCTGCCCCCCGATGGTTGTAGGTGTTGGTATCGGCGGTACCATGGACAGAGCAGCCCTCCTTTCCAAACTGGCACTGACGCGTTCTGTTGACGAGCGCAACCCGATGCCGGAATACGCCAAACTGGAAGGCGAACTCCTCGAACTCATCAATCAGACGGGTATCGGCCCCCAGCTGGGCGGCAACACTTCTGCCCTGGCTGTAAACGTAGAGTGGGGTCCCACTCATATCGCCGGCCTGCCGGTAGCAGTTACCATTTGCTGCCATGCTATGCGCCATAAACAGCGTGTACTTTGATTTGAGATGGGAGGAAATATAAATGGCTGAACAGATTCGGATTCAGACTCCGTTTACGGAGGAAATGAGCCGCAAGCTTAAAGCAGGCGATGCGGTACTTATCTCGGGCGAAATCATAGCTGCCCGTGACGCTGCCCACAAGGCAATGACGGAAGCTCTTGCCCGCGGCGAAAAGCTGCCGGTAGACTGGCAGAATCAGATGGTTTATTACCTTGGCCCGACACCGGCAAAACCGGGCGACCCCATCGGCTCCTGCGGCCCGACGACTTCCGGCCGTATGGATGCCTACACCCCGACTATGCTTGAACAGGGTATCAAGGGCATGATTGGCAAAGGCTCCCGTTCCAAGGAAGTGGTTGAGTCCATGAAGAAGAACGGCGTTACCTATTTCGCTGCTGTCGGCGGTGCCGCAGCGCTTATCGCCAAATCGGTTAAAAAGTATGAAGTTCTCGCTTATCCTGAGCTGGGCCCTGAGGCTGTAGCCCGTCTTACGGTGGAGGATTTCCCCGCTATTGTGGTTATTGACTGCGAAGGCAACAACCTCTACGAAACGAATCAGGCTAAGTATCGTACGCTGAAAGGCTACTGATAGAACAATGTGGAACAAGGCGGACACGGGAATTTGTCCGCTATTCCAGGAATTATTTTAGGAGGTATAGAATGTTTCACACAACTTTTTACGTGCGTCGTCTGCATTCATTAGTGGGCCTCTTGGCGTTGGGTATGGTTCTTTTTGAACACATCTTTACCAATTCCATGGCTCTTGGCGGCGCCCCTGCACTTAACGGAGCCCTGGCCATGATGGAGCTTATCCCCAAACCGATTTTCCTCGGCTTGGAGATTGGTGCTATTGCAGTACCTTTGCTGTTCCATGCTATCTACGGTGTATACATTGCACTGCAGGCTAACAACAACCCCGGCCGCTATGGCTATGTCCGCAACTGGCAGTTCGCACTGCAGCGCTGGACGGCATGGTTCCTGGTTGTTTTCCTCGTATGGCACATCTTCTATCTGCGTATCTTCACCAAAGGTATTTCCGGTACGCCGATTTCCTATGAACTCCTGCAGAACTACTTCACGGCTAATCCCGTGTATGCTCTGCTCTACATCCTCGGTATGTTTGCTGCAATCTTCCATTTCTGCAATGGTATTACTACCTTCTGCATGACCTGGGGTATTGCCAAGGGCCCGCGTGTGCAGAACGTAATCAATGCTTTCAGCATGTGTCTCTGTGCAGCACTGTGCCTTGTAACGCTGGCATTTATGGGCAGCTACTTCGTGATGTAATTGCCTTGTGTATGGCAAAGTAAAGGAGAATTTCAATGGCTAATAAACCTGAAAAGAAGATTATTGTCGTAGGCGGCGGCCTTTCGGGCCTCATGGCTACGCTGAAAATCTGTGAAGATGGCGGTAAGGTTGACCTCTTCTCTTATTGCCCGGTAAAACGCTCCCACTCCCTGTGCGCACAGGGCGGCATGAACGCCTGCATGGATACCAAGGGCGAGCATGATTCCATTTATGAACATTTCGATGATACGGTATACGGCGGTGACTTCCTTGCTGACCAGCTGGCTGTCAAAGGCATGGTTGAAGCAGCTCCGAAGCTTGTCAAGATGTTTGACCGCATGGGCGTGCCCTTCACGC
>JAGAYB010000085.1 GCA_017940705.1 Selenomonas sp.
AATATCAATATTCTCTTTTTTCAGGGCATCAGCCACATCCTTGCCCGTCACCGAGCCAAACAGCTTGCCGTTTTCGCCGATTTTCACGGGGATAGTCACCGTCACCTTTTCCAGCTGGGCAGCCATCAGCTTGGCCTCATCTGTTGCCATAGCCTCCTTACGCGCCTTGGAGCCGGCCTGCGCCTTGGCTACATTCATATTTTCTGCCGTAGCCAGTACAGCAGCCTTGCGGGGCAGGAGGAAGTTGCGGCCATAGCCTTCGGAAACCTCTACGATTTCGCCCTTCTTGCCCAGTTTTTTAACGTCCTGTTGCAGAATTACTTTCATCTTTATCATTCTCCTCGATATATTTTTCACTGATTTCTATTACTCTGGCCTTGATTTCCGCCAGATTGCCGCCCTTCACCTGCGCCCCGGCCACATTCTGATGACCGCCGCCGCCAAAGGCTTCCATGATGACCTGCACATTCAGCTCGCCGGTAGACCGGGCGCTGAGCCCTACGGTGTCCTCCGTCAGCTGGAAAATCAAAATGCTCATGCGGACATTTTCAATGCGCAGCAGGGAATCAGCGGCCTGTGCCGCAATCACCTGAATATTGTTCATGCGCTCCGGGATAGTCGCAATGATAAGACCACCGGGGAACAGCTCGGCTCTGGACTTGGTACGCGCCAGTGCCACGGTGGTGTCGTAATCGGAGCGAAAGAGATGCCGCACCATAACGGGGTCAGCACCGCTGCGCCGCAGATAGGCCGCCGCATCAAAGGTACGCACACCGGTCTGCACCGCAAAGTTTTTCGTGTCCACCACGATGCCGGAATAAAGGGCTGTCGCATCAAGCCTGCCCAGACGAATATCTTCACCAAAATACATCAACAGCTCCGTAATCAGCTCACTGGTGGAGCTGGCAGCCGGCTCAATGTAGACCAGCAGAGGGCTCTTGATGAAGTTTTCACTGCGGCGGTGATGGTCGATAACCACCACCTGATGGACGCGCTCCAGCAGCGTGGGGTCAGCCACCAGATGCGGTATATGGGTATCCACCACGATGAGCACGGGATTGAGCGCCGTGGAATTTTTGATATCCTCAGCGTGGACGAATACCCCTTCATACTCGGCCTTTTCCTTCAGCAAATCATGGAATTTATCAATGCCGTCATTCATGTCCGACAAGACAATATGATAGGGCTTTTCCAGCTGTCTGGCCATCTTGGCCACGCCCATCGCGGCACCAAAACAGTCAAAGTCCTCATTATGGTGGCCCATAATGTAGATTTCATCGGCGCTGTCCATGATTTCCCTGATAGCATGCGCCACCACTCTGGCCTTGACACGGGTGTGTTTTTCCACGGCCTTGGCCCGGCCGCCAAAGAACTGGGTCTTGCCGTTCATCTGTACCGCTACCTGATCACCGCCGCGCCCCAAGGCCAAATCAAGACCTGCCTGTGCCTGCGCGCCAAGCTCTGCCATCGTCTGGTTTTCAGCCACGGCTACGCCCATGGACAGAGTGACCGGCAGGCGATTGGTGCTTTGCAGCTGCCGGGCCTTATCCAGCACATCAAACTTCTCATTCATGGCCTGGTCTAATCCCTGACGGGTCAAAATCACCACATAGAGGTCTTCTGACACCCGGCGCATAAAGCCGCCCAAATTTTTCATCCACTTGTCAATCGTCTGATTGACGGCCAGCAGCAGGGAGGTACGCTCGGCCTCTGTCTGCCCCTGCATAACCTCATCGTAGTTATCAATCTGGATATACATCAGCACAGTACGGCTCTGCTGATACGTGCTTTTCAGCTCTTCGTGACTGGTAACGTCCTGTATGTACAGCGTCATCAGCGGTTCCTGCCGGGGAGCCATCTTTACCGGGTGATAATACACATGGAAGTACCTGTCCTCATGGGCAAAAACATATTCCCCTTCCTGCCCCCAGACAGGCGCCACAATCACCCCCGGCCAGATATCCTTGATATCCGTGTCCTGCTCGGGTTTCTCCGGCAGATAGGCCGTTATTCTGTCATTACACCACTGAATCCGCCCGTCCTCGTTGACAATAACGATGGCCTGAGGCAGTTCCTCCACAGCATAATTGAGCATTTCATTGAGATTGCGCACCACGTTGCGGCAGTAACGCTCAAAGCGTCTGGCTCTGTCCGTGCAGCGTTCTCTGGCAAACGACGCCAAAGCCAGCCACACGATAGCCGCAATAGCCGCAATGTAAAGATTATAGTATGACAGTACACCTATAAGCACCAGCATGATGAGCAGGTGTATGGTCAAATCTATCCATGCCGATAAATTGCGTGGCATTTAGTCCACCTCATTTCTTACCCTGCGCAGAAAATCGCCGCCGATAATCAAACAGCATATCAATCAGTCCCGTCATCGCCGTTACCTGAGCCAGAAACGGCGTCATAAATATGAATACGTAAACTGCAATCCGCAAAGGAATATTTACATTATAGTGCCGCAGCAGGCAGTGTATCAGCACTACCCCCTGCAAAAGCCCGGCTAAAATAGCCAGCACATTGGCATTTAAGGATATCTCATACAGCAGCGTAATCTGCCGCGTACCGCCCCAGTAAAGCCCTACCAGCGCAAAGCCGAACAAATAAAGAAAGGCTTGCGGCAGGCGCCATTCCGCAAACGGCGGAAATTGCGGCACATCGTGTCCCAGCCGCCGCAAAACACGGCTGCCGGTAGCGTAAGCCACCACTGCATACAACAAACCCGTCAGGATAAACACGAGGGGGAACAAATACGTCAGCATCTGCAGCCCCTGCTGGATATCCGCCTTGGTCTGGGCCAGCTGCTCCTCACTCATTCCCATATCAGCATAAAGCTTAAAGGAAGTGTCAAAAGAAGATTGCAGTATCTCCACCTGTGCCGTCAGCGGATTGATGTCCGTCACCGCCAGCAGCAGCAGAACGGCCATTACCTGCCCTGCTATCGCAGCTGCCAGCGTTGCCCCAAAAGCTGCCACACCGGAAACACCCCGGCGGAAAGCCAGCCCCAGAACAATACCTGCCGGGCCAAAAGCCAGTACCAGCCGCAAAGCCAGCAACGGTTCTACCAGCATCCCCACCAGCAGACCGGCCACCACCGCCGCCATCACGCCATAGCGCAGTCCATGCCGTACCACCAGCACCACCAGCGGCAATGGCCACAGCAAAACCACCAAAAAGCCCACCAGCGGCAGATAAACCGCCGCCAATGCCAACACCACCGACAAAGCTGTCAGCAATCCACTCTCAGTCAAGGGAGTGATTCTATGTTGATTCATGTCGTCAATCCTTTCTAAAAGAAACCACCCCTTATTATAGCAGAAAAGCTATACCGTGTCTTGCAAGCAGGTACTAAACCGCCGCAGCAGCAAAATTCTCCTGCCAGCGGTATTCAGGCAAAAAAAGGAGTGATGTTTTGCCTTAGCCAACGGCAAAACATCACTCACGTGATTTACGCGCTGTTATTTTTCAAACACACTCATATCAAGGCTGTTGAAGCCTGCCAGCAGTTCTTTGACTTTGTCAGCGATAACCTGCACACCGCCGGCCTTGCGGCTTTCGATATTCAGCGGCATATTGGGGTCATGAAGCGACATGCGGAGCAGCGCCCAGCCATCGGCAAATACCAGCCTTACACCTTCATAGGAGGGCTTGGCAATCTTGATACCGGCGGCCGCTGCTCTGTCCGCAAAGGTTTTGAGGACTTCATCGCCATAAGCCCGGAAGTTTTCCTCGCCCTTGATTTTCAGACGGAATTCCTGACCTTCCACGGGCTCGCCCAGCTTAGCTACCAAATCGGAAAGTTTCTTGCCCTTGGCTCTGGCCTTGGCCGCGGCAATCAGGAGTTTCACTGCCAGATAAGCACCATCGTCCAGATAGTAGTTCTCTGACAGAGCACCGTGGCCGGAGGTCTCGATAGCCAGCGGCGAAACAGTACCTGCCTTGTTCTGGCGGATACATTCATCAATGACGTTCTTGTAGCCGCGCATATAACGGAGATGTTTGAGCCCCAATTCCTTTTCAAGGAAGATGGTCAGTTCATCACTGGTGACAGAGTCGGTGATGATGGTGCTGCCGGGATAATCCGGGGCCAGAATAGCGGCCATCATGGCAATCAGCGCGTTGCGGCTGATTTCTTTGCCGTTTTTCAGTACAGCGCTCATGCGGTCAACGTCCGTGTCAAAGATAAGGCCGAGGTCAGCATGGCTGTCCAGCACAGCTTTTTTGATAGCAGCCATAGCCTGCTTGTTTTCCGGGTTCGGAATATGATTCGGGAAATGTCCGTCCGGCTCTAAAAATACACTGCCGGCGGTGTTGGCGCCCAAACGGCTCAGCACCTGTGTGGCAAAGAAACCACCAGCGCCGTTGCCGGCGTCTACAACAATGTGCATGCCCTTTAAGGGTTCGTTTTCACCGCCCAAAGCCTGACGAATCTTCTTGCGGAGATGATGGCCGTAACGTTCAATGAGGTCATACTTCTGCACCTTGGTCAGGTCGCCGGTTACTACAGGGTTACGGGAGGCATTTTTCAGGATAGCAATTACGTCATCATGCTCCACGCCGCCATCCTTGGTGAAGAATTTCAGGCCATTGCGGTTGTAGGGCAGATGGCTGGCCGTAATCATGATGGAACCATCCATC
>JAGAYB010000086.1 GCA_017940705.1 Selenomonas sp.
CAAAGAGTTCGCGAGCAGCAGGGGGCTTACCACGCCGCCCATCACATTCGGGCCATGCACGCCGGCCCAGAACAGTATGCTCTGCAAGCCCACGATGACAATGCCGCCGCCGATGGTATCGGAAAGACTCTGCAAAGGAGTCTGAATTACCTTGAACAAAAGTTCCGGCAGGGTCGTCGCCCCTAAGTAATGACAAAGGCCGAAGACCACCGAGGCCGCCGTAAAGAGAATCACGCCGGGAATCAGGGCTTCAAAGGCTCTGGCCACACCGCTCGGCACGGAATCCGGCATTTTGATGGTCAAATGGTTCTTTTCACAGTAACAAAATACATAGCTGACAAAAAATGCCACAATAATAGCGGTGATAACACCGTTGCTGCCTGCCCATGACTTCGGTATGATACCGCCCACCACTTCGCTGGACTCTGTCATGATTTCCGAAGGCATCACGATAAGGAAGGTGGCCAGTGCCAACAGCGAAGCCATACTGGCATCGCAACCCTCATTGGATACAAAACGGTTGGTAATGGACATTACGACAATCAGCGCCAGTACGCTGAAGGTTGCCCCGGCTACTGCATTCAAGGGAGCCGTCCAGTCATTGCCAAAAAGTGAAGCCATAAATTCTGCATACCCCGGCACCGGCAAATTGGCAATCAGCAAAAACAGTGAACCGCCAATCGTAAAGGGTGTCGTCATGATAAAGCCATCGCGCAGGGCCACCACAGCACGGAACTGGGCGAAGTTTCCCATAAACTCGATGAACTTGTCGAACATCTCCTGCTTGTTCATGTAGATACCTCTTTCCTGAAATAATAATTATGCGTGCAATTATTGCACTTCCTTAAGGTGTTTTTAGTATAAAATACCGATTCTGCCCCTTCAATAGATTCTGACAAGTCTGAAACGCTGATTCATAAAACGACGAAAAAAAAAGTCGTGCCTGTAACAATGCTACAGAACACGACAAATAAATATATTTTTTTTATTATTTAATAATGCAAATGCTGGCGTAACCAGTCATCACGCTCAAAAGCTCCCTGATAATCCACACGGGTCAGCAGCACGCCATACAGGACGGTCAGAATAAATGTCGCCCCCATCATAAATACTCTGGGGCCGAATTCTTCCAGCCGGTCCGTAGTCGCTGTCTGAAAAGTCACGTCGGCAATGGTGCTCAGCGTTGATTTCGCCTCCGCTGTAATGCAGATTATGGGATTGCCTTTAAGTGACAAGCGGCGGGCTATTTCCACCAGCAGGCGATTCTCACCGGTACGGCTCATAATGATTGCCGCATGGTCCTTGGGCGCATCATAAGCCTCCAAAAATTGCAAAGGCATGGACTCCTGCACGGAAACGTATTTGCCCACCATGATGAAATTGGCTGCCGCCATCCGGGCCAAATTCAGATTATCTCCCATGGTATAGAAACCGATATGCCGCGCCTGCCGCAGATAATGCAGCGCCCTGTTCACATCCGCCTGCTCAAGAAGGTCATACGTTTCCTTCCACGCGTCCTGTCCCATGAGCAGCACCTTGTCAATAACCTCCGGCACCGTATCCTTATCGCTGATAAAACGTTCCTTGGGCGTACCGATGCTCTGCATCATTTCCGCCATAAACTTCACCTTGAATTCCGTATAGCCTTCAAAGCCCAGCTTTTGGCTAAAGCGCACTATCGCCGCTGAACTGGTATAGGTTTTGCCGGCCAGCTGCCGCGTGGACAGCGTCCCCAGCTCACGGAAATTTTTCAGCAGATAATCAGCAATCACCCGTTCCGTATCAGAGAATCCTTCCTGCTCACGCATCCTCTTCAATAATCCTGACATAGCTCCTCCTAAAAATTTCCCTACAAACATTCAACATAATTTAATATACCACAAACGGCCGCCCTCCGAAAGGATAGCAGCCGCGCAAAGATAAATGGGGATTGCTCTGTGGAAATTAAGGGGAGATATTTTTGGGGAAAGAAAAGGAGTATACCCGGCCAAATCTCAGTCTCCCAACATTTTTTTAGCTGTGGCAATGACGCTCTTGCCATCCATACGGCCATAGAGCTTCATATCAATGACTTCGACCGGACGGCCGGGACACTGCTCTGCCACCTTATCTTTGGAAAAACGGACTTGCGGGCCCAAGAAAATAATATCTGCATCAGCTGCTTTGGCTTTGGCCTCGGACATCGGGAAGGCGGCAATTTCGCATTCATAGTTGTCAGCAGCCGCGGCTTCCTGCATCTTTTTTACCAGCATGCTGGTTGACATACCTGCGGAACACAACAGAATAATTTTTCTCATGGATTATACACTCCTTCATCAATCATGCCATCGCTGGCATTTCGTATCCACAGCTATAATTTAGCACAGTCGGCCAGTCTGTTCAATTCCCATGACCGCTTTTGTAACAACGCTACAAATAAAAGCTGTAAAATATAATGAATTTGTAACACTATTACAGTAAAAGTTAAAAAAATCTCTTTACTTAAAGGAATAAACTCAAAAATGACGAATTATCTAATAAAGATAAATTCATTAAAGGAGTTATGAGTTATGAATATTATCAAAAACATCAAAGTGACCTACAAAATAATGATTCTCGTAATTATCGCTGCCCTTGGCCTGGCAGCGGTAGGGTATCGCGGTTATGGCACTATCAGCCAGTCTGTGGTAACGCTGACTTCCATCTATCAGAATAATATGCAGCAGATATACCATATTGGCGAAGCCAAGTACATGATGCGCGATATGCAGTCACGGGCTGTGCTGGCTCTGGATGCCAAAACACCTGAACGTTTTAAGGAACTGAACAACGACACAGCTGAAATCCTCGCCAAATTCGATGACAACTGGGCTGCTTACGAGAAAGCTGCCGCCAACGAAGAAAACCTCTCTGCCAAAAGTTCTGAAGTAAAGCAGGAATGGAAAAACTTCACCGGCATCATGAAACAAATCATTGATGTCGCCGCCTCAGGCAGGCATGATGAGGCTGCTTCCCTGTACAGCAGCAAAGGCGGAAAAGCCACCTCTGACCTCCGCAAGGTGCTGGAAACCCGGCAGGAGGAAGTCCAGCATGATGCAGAACTCATGTACACCGCCAGTGTCAACGCAGCCTCGTCTGCGGCATTTTTCATGCTGGTGTACAGCGTTGCAGCGCTGATTATACTCCTGCTGGGCGGCCTCCTCATCATCAAAGGCATTGTCCAGCCTCTGGGCATGATGATGGCTGACTGCCGTAAAATGCAGGAAGGTGACTTCAGTCCGCAGGAACTGACCATTGACCAGACCGATGAATTCGGAGATATGGCCAAGGTCATGGCCGATATGCGCAGCAGTCTCAGCCAGCTGATGAGCAGCGTCCACCTGTCTGCCGAGCAGATAGCCGCCTCCTCCGAGGAACTGTCTGCCAGCTCCCAGCAGTCGGCGCAGGCCTCCAATCAGGTAGCTCAATCAGTTACCGATGCCGCAGGCGCTGTCGCCAACCAGCAGCAATCCGTAGACTCTGCCACCACCGCCGTGGAAAAAGTTTCCAGCTCGATAAACAATATAAACAACAAGGCAAATCTGGTATCAGAACGCTCCTCTTCCGCTTCTCATTATGCCGCGGACGGTGCCAAGGCCGTACAGGAAACCATCAGCCAGATACAGGGCGCTGCCGGCAACGTACAAGAATCCGCTGCTATCGTCGAAAAGCTGGGCGAGCGCTCCAATGAAATCGGCGACATAGTAGCCACCATTTCCGGTATCGCCGAACAGACCAATCTGCTGGCACTGAATGCCGCCATCGAAGCCGCGCGTGCCGGCGAGCATGGCCGCGGCTTTGCCGTAGTCGCCGAAGAGGTACGCAAGCTGGCTGAACAGTCCGGGGAAGCCGCGCAAAAAATTGCCAACCTTATAGCCGGAATACAAAAAGATACCTCCAGCGCCGTTGTTTCCATTCAGGAAGGCCGGGACGTTGTCAGCAACGGCGCCCAATCTGTAGACTCGCTGCGGGATGTATTTGAACATATCCAAACACTGGTCATGGAAGTAAACGAGGCCGCCATGAGCATGACGGATTCCATCCATGAAGCCAATGAGGACTCCTCCAATATTGCCGAGCAGATAGTCAGCATAGACTCTCAGGGCGAGCTGGTGTCCAACGAAATGCAAACCGTTTCTGCCGCCACCGAGGAACAAGCCGCATCAGCCACGGAAATCGCCGATGCCAGTGAAGCTCTCTCCCGGCTGGCCGCCGACCTGCAAAATTCCCTGCAAAAATTCCGTTTCTGACAAATATCTTATAACGCCGTTGTTCCAGTTTTGCCATAGGCAAAACTTCCTCTTGGCGTTTCAAC
>JAGAYB010000087.1 GCA_017940705.1 Selenomonas sp.
CTGCCCTGCCGCCACGAAGCTGCAAATTAAAATATTCTGGCGCCCCTGTTTATCATCCTGTCACGGACTTATTTCCGACATATATTTATGCTATACTAAAAAGAGCTGCAATGCGGAGACATAAGGAGACTATATGCAAATCCAAGTGGCCGAAGTGCCTATTGAAGTACAGAAAAAGCGTATAAAGAATATGCACCTCTATGTTAAGCCCCCTTATGGACATGTGGTGATTTCTGCACCACTCAGAGTGCCGAATAAGGCGATAGAGCTGTTTGCGCGGAGCAATTTGCCATGGGTACGGCGGCAGATAAAAAGATTTCAGGAACAGCCGCGCGCGGCAAAGCGGCAGTATGTTTCCGGGGAAACTGTGTACCTTTGGGGCGTGGCTTATGGGCTGGTGGTCATTGAAGCAGCAAAGCCTGCCTATAAAATCATGGGCGATAAAATCCTTCTTTACCTGCCGAAGAAGTCCAGCGTGGCGTGGCGCGAAAAATTTATGCGTGAGGTCTATCGGGCGGAACTGATAAAGAAAGCAGCCATGCTTATGCCCCAGTGGGAGCAGCTAACGGGGCTAAAGGCCAATGAATGGCGGACAAAATACATGAAAACGCGCTGGGGTACCTGCAACATCATAGCGAAAAGAATCTGGCTCAATGTCCAGCTGGCCGAAAAGCCCCCTGTGTGTCTGGAATATGTAATCCTCCACGAGCTGACCCATTTAATCGAAAAGCACCATAATGCCAGATTCTATGGCTATGTGGCCAAGTTCATGCCCGACTGGCAGGAAATCAGGGCACGGCTGAATAATTTTAAAACCGAAGCGAAGTAAAATGGAAAATTTGGTGAGTTTATAATGAAAAAATATCAGCTTGAAAGTGATTTGCTGGCAGAGATTGTCGCTATAGCCAAGTCGCACAAAATAGAAAAGCTGTTCCTGTTTGGTTCGCGGGCCAGAGGCGATAATAATGAGCATAGTGATATAGATTTAGCCGTGGCAGGTGGTGACGTATTGGGATTTTCTTTGGATGTAGATGAAAAGACCAATACGCTGTTGTCCTTTGATGTAGTGGATATGGACGAGCAGATATCAGCTGTTCTTCGCCGGGAAATTGAACGTGATGGTGTTGATTTATATAGTTGGGGATGTGCAGGCATGAAAAAGTTTGAATCATTTTCCAGTTGCTTAGACGTATTGGCACAGGCAGACAAAAATCTGGCTAAGCAAAATGAGATTTATCGCATGGGCATTATCGGCCAGTTTAATCTGACTTTTGAACTCGCTTGGAAAGCCTTGAAAGAAATATTGGAGTTGCATGGCGTGGCAGACGCGGCAACTGGTTCGCCCAGAGAGATTTTTAAGGCTGCATATAAACTGGGCTGGCTTAGTGATGAAAAAATCTGGCTGGATATGCTGAAAAAACGCAATATTGCCGTTCATGTCTATGATGAAGAAAGAGCCGTGACGGTCACGAATGTGATTTTTACTGAGTACATTTCCGCATTGCAGGAGCTTAGCAAAGAGTTGTCAAAGCGACTGGAGGGGCTTACGTAACCATATTTGTTAAGCGGATGTCTGCATACCTTGCGCTGGCTGGGAAATAAAGATAAACAGGCGGCTGACTTGTCAAATTGACTTGTCAGCCGCCTGTTTTGCCTATTTTTCTGTTTACACAACTTCGGCAGCATTTATCATGCTGATTACTTCGCTCTGGCTCAGGGCTTTGCCGTTCAGGGAATAGGTGTTTTTGCTGGCAAATACACCCGTGCCGAGCGCACCGACGCTCAAATCGGACTTAATGCCCAGCTGGTCAAGACCATGACCGACTGCGCCTTCAAGCGCAATGTTCAGAGGGCCTGCCAGACGGCCAAGCCCGGCGCCCTTTACGGCGTCTAAAGCACCGCCGATGACTTTGCCGCAGGTTCCACCCTTTTGGCAAAAAGCTCCGGCTAATTCGTAAACCTCGTCTAACGTGCCGCCGGATACCTTGTCCAGTGCCTCATAATCCAATACTGCGTTCAGTTTGCTGTTCTTAATCATGGTAATCACTCCTTAGTGTAACTGTGTTTGCCTTTCTGTCTATTTATACGATTCAGCTTCTTAGGCATTACATATTTTGGAGATTTTTTTCGCTATATTTTTAGCTTGTCAAAAACGGCGGCCATCGACTATTATATGATGTGATTGGAAAGCAAACGATTGACGGCGGTGGAGTAACCTTATATAATGAGATAATTGCTGAAAAAGTAAAGGAGCGATGTACATGCAGTGGGCGGAAGTCAGTATTCAGACAACCCATGAGGCCACGGATGTGGTGGCGGAAATTTATCATGATATAGGTGCTTCCGGGGTAGTGATTGAAGACCCGGAGCTTTTGAACAGTTACATTGATGCCGGACAATGGGATTTTTCCGGTATTGACCGCGCCGCTGATACCAGTATTGTCACGGTGAAGGCTTACCTGCCGGCGGACGAGGACTTAGATGACAGGCTGCGTGCCTTTGAGGAGCGCATAAAGGCCTTTAAAGCCATCGAGGGTGACGATATGGAAAAAGGCCCCTGCACGATTTCATGGAATACTGTCCGGGATGAAGACTGGGCGGATAACTGGAAGGCTTATTTCCACCCGGAAAAGGTGGGCGGCATGATTGTGATAAAGCCCACCTGGGAAGATTACGAGGCCAGCCCCGATGATATTGTGATTGAGCTGGACCCGGGCTCAGCCTTTGGTACGGGCACACATCCCACCACGGCTATGTGCATCAGAGAACTGGAAACGCTGGTCAAGGGCGGTATGCGTGTCTTTGATGTGGGCACCGGCTCCGGGGTGCTGTCCATTGCGGCGGCAAAATTGGGAGCGACCGATGTTACGGC
>JAGAYB010000088.1 GCA_017940705.1 Selenomonas sp.
CCCGGCACCAGACTGGCATTGTACTTCGTCTGTCCCTGCGCTGCCTCACCCGGCGCCCCCATGGGCAGGAACTTCATGGTATTTTCCGGGTCTATCTGCTGTTTGAGGAAGTTAAGGCCGGCCTGATTAAAGCCGGAAAAATACATGACGTCCTTCGGCTCTGCCGTGTTTTCCGCCGGTTTCTCAGCTGTCTCTTCGGCAGGCTTTTCCACGGCCTTTTCCTTCTCGGCAGATACCGCCTGCCGTGCTCTGTCCAAAAGTTCATCGCCGTAGACCTGCGTGTCCCCGGATTTTGCCCGTTCTTCCTGTTCCTTTTTCTTCTCCGCCTCGGCCTTTTCCCTTGCCTCGGCAGACTTCTTTATATTGACCGTAGAGATTTTGGTTTTATTCTTCTTGTCCGGCATGGACCATAGCGGAATCATTTCATCAATGGGCGTGATGAAAAACGTATAGGGGGTCATTTCCTTTATCCCTGCGGCCACTGCTCCCACCAGATAGCCATCCACATAGACAGGACTGCCGCTCATGCCCTGCAAAATGCCGCCCGTTTCCTCGATAACCGGGCCGGAAGCCTTAGCCATAATCATCGGCTGTGACCCCTTGCCGTTTTCCATGTTGCCAATGATGTCGACCTGAAAATCGCGCAGCTGTCCACTGCTGTCAATCACTGTGTAGGCCGTACCAACCATGCCTTCCTGCACCTGACTGTGGGGCATGATGGGGTCCATCGCCCAGCTGGTCACCGGTGCAGTAAAAAGCATACCGGCCAATCCCAGGGCAGTCATTTTTTTCAGCATCGCCCTGCCGGCTTTAATTTTACGCAAAATCATTCACCTCATTTGCTCATATATCAAATGCTATCATTTCATTATAACGCTATCCCCGACCTTTTACCATAGGCAGAAAGTCCCAGAAGCATTTATTTTTTTGTAAGTATCAGCGCCGAGCCTACCGAACGTTCATGACCGTCACTGGGAGAGTTCTGCAGCTCACCGCCTATGACCAGAGCGCTGGAGCCGCCGCCATCCAGATTCATAGCGTCTCTTGCGCCCATTTTCACCAGCAGTTCAGCCCATTCTGTCAGCGTCAGCCCCACGCTTTCCTGCTGACGGCCATCCACTACCCCGAAGAGATAATTGCCGTTTTTCAGAATGGCTACCGCGCTGCGGGGCGCACGCCCGTAACGGATATCAGCCGGAAACTGCTCCCAGCCGGCCGTAACCTTGACCGCACCTTTCTCCACCAGCCGGGGGCCGGCACCCATAATCTCCACGGCCTGATTCCAGGGGCTGCCCAGTTCCTGCGTGATTACAGCCTTGTCACCGACCCTGACCCCGGCAAAGGCCTCGGCCACCGAACCATGCACCGACACCACCACGCCGTTTTTCGGTATAACCGAATTGCCGGTGTTTATCGCCGTCACCTTGCCGTTTACTACCGTATACTCTTTGCCAAACTCGTTGGTGCGTGTCCTGCTGCCGTACCAATGATTGTACAGGGTGAGATTATCTGCGCCGCGCTCTGCATCCACGCCGGATACAAATTGGGTTACGCCGCCCATAGTCACCCTGCCGTTATAGGAAACACGTCCCATCACGGGCTGTCCGTTGGACAGAATCCCCAGCGCCGTGCGCTTGTAATAAGTCGTTCCGGCCATCGTCCCGTCAATCTTCACCATGCCGATGGCATCGCCGTTTCCGGCAAAGTAAGTGGCATTTACTGCCGCCACAGCGTCCGTCATATCGGAAATGCCGCTGGTGGTCTGCAGCCCCGGTACATGCCCTCTGGCCAGCACCGGTTTTATCTTGTAAAGGTTTTTATCAGCTTCGACAAAGTAAGCCGTTACCTTGCCGGCATCATTCCAATAGACATACTCTCGTTTGGCAAGTCCCGGCGCTGCCAGTTCGCTGTACAGACCGTCAAATTTCAGGTTCAGCAGATTGCCGCCCAAATCCACGCCGTTTCCTTTTTTGCCGCCCGTTGCGGCAGCAGGCTTCCTGCCCGTGCTCTGCTTGGCAGACAGCACATCCACAAACACCCGTGCCGGATTAGCCAGCTTTTCCACTTTGTAGGTGAAGCCCTCACGCAGACGTATCGTCACCAGCAAATGACCATTGCGCTCCGTGTATTTTACCGATTCCACTCTTGTACTTTTAAAGGACTTTTCCGCAATACGCCGCTTATCAACAGCGAAGAAATCCACCGTCAGCGTCCGTTTATCGGCTGACACCGTCACATTGTACTTCGGCATGGCTGACCAGTCAAAAACCACCCGGTCATGAGCAGAGCCGCTATGATAGCGCACAGATGTCAAATCTGCCGCGCCGGCCCATGCCGGCGTACCGAGCAAAGCCACCGCCAGCGATACGGCAGCCAGTTTACGAGATTTTATAAACAAACCAAAAGACCTCCTAGTAGAAAAAAACCGGGGCGGTTGACACAACCGCCCCAGCCTTGCTTTATTTTAGCATATTTTGACTCTGTTTCTCAACCTGCGGCTTCAGCTGCTTGTACATCATATCGGCAATGCCGATACCGCCGCCCTCAGCCACATTCTTCATCAGTTCATCATCGCGCATATCCTGAAAAATTTTGAGCGCATTGGATTCGCCAAAGAGCTCATTTTTCGGCACCGTGGCCCGCATCTGCCGGTACATCATCGACAGGAACATCGCCTCAAAGCCCTCGCAGGCCTTCCGCAAATCCTTGTCACGTTTCACAGCCTCTGCATCCTCTGCCTTTGCCGTTGCCTTGCTCTGCAAATCCTTCAGCATATCGGCAAATTTTGCCGATTCTGCCGCCGTCTGCGCCGAATCATAAGTGGTGTTGCCCTTAATTCCCGTATTGCTGTTCAGTCCCAATGGTGAAATCTGCATCTTCATCACCTCTTAAATCAGCTGCAGCTCCGCATGCAGCGCCCCTGCCGCCTTCATGGCCTGCAAAATGGAAATAGTATCTCTGGGCGTAGCCCCGACAGCATTCAGCGCGCCGACAATATCGCTGACATTGGCCGTAGCCGGCAGTACAATCGTGCTGGCCTTATCCTCTTCCACCGTCACATCCGTGTTTTTCGTCACGATAGTCGTACCATAGCTGAACGGGTCCGGCTGGCTGGCCTCCTGATTCTTCTGCACCCTGATGGACAAGCCGCCCTGCGTGATAGCGATTTCGTCTACTGACACGTCACCGCCCATAACGATGGTACCCGTGCGCTCATTAACCACAATTTTAGCCACCTTGTCGGGCATTACCGGCAATTCCTCAATGGAGGCTACAAAGCCCACCACATTGCCCCGGAAATACGCCGGGACATTTATATCAATACGCCCCGGATTGACCGCCGAGGCAATACCGCCATACTGGGAATTGATGGCCTCTGCCATGCGGCTGGCCGTGGTAAAGTCAGGATGGGCCAGCGACAGGGACAAGCGCCCGTTATTGCCCAAATCATCCTCTACCGTCCGCTCCACGATAGCCCCATTGGGTGTCATGCCCACCGTGGGGAAATTCTTGGTCGCCGTAGAATTGCCGCCGCCCCGTCCGGCCATAAAGCCGCCGGTGGAAACAGCCCCCTGCGCCACGGCGTAAACCTCGCCGTTGCCGGCTTTCAAGGGTGTCTGCAAAAGCGTACCGCCCTGAATGCTGTCCGCATCACCGATGGAGGAAACGGTAATATCAATCGTATCCCCTTCCCGTACAAAGGGCGGCAAAGTCGCCGTCACCATAACGGCAGCTACGTTATCGGATTTCAGCGTCGACTGGCTGACCGCCACGCCGTAGGTTTTCAGCATATTGACGATGGACTGCACCGTTTCCACGGATTTATTGGAATCGCCTGTACCGTTAAGCCCCACCACCAGACCATAGCCCATCAGCTGGTTGGAGCGGACGCCCTGCACCTTGGCAATATCCTTTATTCTGGTCACGGCATTATCGGCAAAGGCCACCCCGGGCACCAAAGACAAAGCCAGCGCGCAGCCGGTAAGAAATGCTACGAATCGTTTCATGACTACCTCCACAAACAGTTTCTTAGAACAAGAAGTTGAATATCTGGGTGAGTATCCCCTGACGCTGTTTAGCATTCAAGGGGCCCTTGCCATCAAATCTTACCGTTGCGCCGGCAATTTTCGTTGACGGAATGGTATTGTTGGCCGTCACATCCTCAGGACGGCAGATACCCTTAAAGGTTATCTTATGCTCATTTTTGTTGTTCCAGATGGACTGCGTTCCCTCAAGCACCAGATTGCCGTTGGCCTGCACGTCAACCACCGTCACCGTCACATTGGCATTGGTGGTATTTTTTGAAGATGCCGCCCCATCGGCCTTAAAGGAATCAGAACCACCGATGGAGGCAGCCTTTATAAAGTCAAAGATGCCCACACCGGCGTCCAGCGATGATTTGCCGCTCTTGCTGTTGGAGTTGGAACGCGTATCAGATATAGAGGTGGATTCACTGATGACAATGGTCAGGATATCCCCAACGTCCGCGGCCTTGCGGTCGGAAAAAACGTTCCTGTACCGGCCGCCGCCAGCCCAAAGCGACTGGGCGGAAACCGCCGGTGCCACGGAGAAAAACAGCGTCCCGGCGGTCAGCGCCAAAGCGATTTGTTTTTTGTATTTTATCATAGTCACTACCTGCCTTTATATCATCCTATCTTCACCGTGGCGGCGTCGATAACCTTGCCGCGTAAAGTCTTGGCAGACTTGGCGTTACGCACCTTTATCACTTCGCCGATACGCCCTTTTTGCAGGGCTACACCCTCAGCGCTGACCTCAACCCCGTGGTAACTGGCAACGAGCCGTACCGGTGCCCCGGAATGAATGACCACGGGATTTCGCAGCATGTTCTGCTCGATGGGCTGTCCCATTTGGATATAGCGTATCGGCACCCGGCCTTTAAGTTCCTCTGGTTTGGTCAGATAGCGCCCCTTGGCACCCATGACCTCGCGTTCCTCCACGCGCACAGAACTAGGGGAGATAACCGATTCCAAGGGCAGGGAAGCTCCGGCCACCAGCACTTTTTCAAAGACCTGAACCCGGTAATAGCAGATAACACGCCGATACAATTTGTCATCTACAAAAATGTGAATATGTACCGGCTGAACTCCTCCATAACGCAAAGTTCCCGGGATTTCCGCTGCATAACTCACCTTTCCGACAGGCAGGTGCACATCATGGGGGCTGGCAGTGAGGGTCAGCACATGACGCCTGTCCTCGCCGCACTTATGCAGTTCCAGCTCCAGCTGCTGCCGCGCCAGACCTGCCAGCTTCTGCGAACTGACCAACTGGGGATAGACTTCCGCCTGCGTATAGCCGCCGTAAACAGCTTCTGCCCGCGGCGAAAATCCCAGCACTAACAGACAGAAGAAGCCACTCCATAGCATATATAATATACGGCAAGTGGCTAAGCGGCTTCTTTTAGTTTTCATCAGCGTTTAAGACCATTGGCGATTTCGAGCATGGAATCCGATGTGGTAATCGCCTTGGAGTTTGATTCATAGGCACGCTGGGAAACAATCATATTGACCATTTCCTCAACAATCTGCACATTGCTCATCTCCAAAGTGCCCTGCGTCAGCGTCCCTGCGCCTTCCTCGCCTGGATTAACCGGAATTTCCTGACCGGAAGCCTCAGACACGATAAAGAGGTTCTTGCCGATAGCCGTAAGACCGGCAGGGTTGACAAAACGCGCCAGCGTAATCCGGTTCACATTTTGTTGAGTTTGCCCTGAAGGCGTTTGCGAAACCCAACCGTCACCGGCAATAACGATGGAATCCACAGGCGCATTTTGGTCAAAGGTTATACCATCAGCCAGCAGATAACCGTCAGAAGTCACCATACGGCGCTGGGAATCCAGCTTAAAAGAACCGTCACGAGTGTAAGCAGTAGTTCCATCGGGCAAAGTTATGCGGAAATAACCTTCCCCCTGAATACCAATATCCAACGGATTTTCCGTCGTCTGCAGCGGCCCCTGCGTAAACACGCGCTGCGTAGCTGCCACGCGGGTTCCCAAGCCAATCTGCA
>JAGAYB010000089.1 GCA_017940705.1 Selenomonas sp.
AATTATCGGCGCTGGCGGCTGCTGCGAGGGCCGATGATGCTGTCCGTTATCATTGTGACCTTTTTGTCGCTGGCGGCGGTGCTGGCTGTGGGGACGGAGGTCAACGGTGCCAGACGATGGCTGTTTGGTGCCCAGCCGGCAGAACTGGCTAAATTGGTGGGGCTTATGATTGCAGCCTCGGCCTTGTCTGCCAGAATAAAAAAAGGCCGGGCAAAGTCCCTGTATAATGTGTTTAACGGGCACTATGCCATCATTGCCGTGATGTTTGTGCTGATAGAGCTGGAGCCGGACATGGGAACGGCGGCCATCGTATTGGGGGTGCCGCTGTTCATGGCGGTAGTGGCCGGTATGTCCCTGAAATATGTCTGGGGACTTGTTGGGGCTGTCGTGACATTGGTGGTGGTAATGGTCACTATGCAGCCTTATCGTCTGGCGCGCATAAAAGTATGGTTTGACCCCTGGGGGGATGCTCAGGGCATGGGCTATCAGATGGTTCAATCCCTGTCTACCATCGGTTCCGGTGGCTTTTGGGGCATGGGGCTGGGCGAAGGTGTCAGCAAGTATGAATACCTGCCGGAGGCGCATACCGACTTTGCCTTTGCCATTTTCTGCCAGGAGCACGGTTATATGGGAGCTGTTATGGTTTTTCTGCTGCTGGGCATGCTGGTGCTGTTCTGTGTCCGCGTGGCCAACAGGGCTGAGGATGAATACGGGCAGATGCTGGCGACCGGCATTATGATACTGATTGCCGGGCAGGCCGTGGCCAATATCATGATGGTGGGCGGCCTGCTGCCGGTAGTCGGCGTGCCGCTGCCATTTATCAGCTATGGCGGTTCGTCCCTGCTGGTGTCGATGATAGCCATGGGGATACTGCTGAATATCTGCGATAAGGGACTGGTAGACGAGGATAAGCGGAAACTGGCGCAGGAAACCTCGCCTGCCCACAGAGAGCCCAAGCCGCATTTGCGACGGATTAAATAATAAATATATGCTAAAACGCCCGAGGACAGCTAATAACTTTTCTGCGCTGAGACGCTTCGCGTCAAACGCTGTGAAAAGCTGCTAGCTGCCCTCGGGCGTTATTGCCGCATGACAACAAGGTTAAGTTATTTAAGGGCTGGTGATATTTTCCAGCCCCTTGGCTTATCTATTGAACAGAAACTTATTTGCCTTCCTTGCGCTCTTTAGCGCGTTTTTTGGCAGCGGCTTCTTTGGCCTTTACCTTGTCATCAATTTTCTTGGCCTGCTGGTATTTGGCATAATCAACGCCCATGCTGGCAAGTTTGTGTTTGATGGCCATCATGGGATGGGACAGGAACATGCGCTTCTGGGTGCCGTTCATGATGGCGATGAATTCCTGCGCCTGTTTGGCACCAAAGCAGATAGCGGTGCGGTCGCAGCGGTCGCAGATGGGCTTGGTGATGCCGTAGGGGCAGCGGTTCATCTTGGTCATGACCGTGGCCAGAAGTGCCGTGCATTTTGGGCAGAGTTTATCGCCTTTGGTATCGTGATGGCTGTGGCAGTATACGCCAAAGGTCTTTTTGATGTTTTCCTTTTCTTTAGGCATATTGTTTTTGATTTCTACCGGCTTGCGTTTGGGCAGAAAACGGGAAAAAATGCTCATGTTTGTATCACCTTTCGATATGGTTAATATAAATACACTTCTATATTTTAAAGGTATTTAACAATAAAAGCAAGGGCAGAAGGCGTCTTTGGGGAGAGTGGACTCTTGACTTATCCTCGTTTTCTAGTAAAATTTATATGTAAGATAGTATTTCGTAGAAAATAAATGGAATTGAGGGTGGAGACGATAGATTTCATCAAGGCTCATGGCAAATTCATCACCAACGTGCTGGTAGTGCTGTTGGTGCTTTTAGCGGTTTACAGCAAGCTGCAGGACAATGGCATTGATTCATTGTTCCGCTGGAATGATTTGTATATACTGGCAGGCGCACTCCTGGGCTTGGGGGTAATCCGCCTTATCAGCAAGCGTCGTAAGTGATGGTGCCGGGCATGTAGCGGCAGAGGAGGCAGTTATGACGGACCAGCGCGATGGTCAGGACTTACCGGCAGGGTATGACGGAGTTCCGGGACAGTCCCTGAAGAAAATTTTAAGCAATACAATCAGCACAATTGAAGATAACAAGACCCAAATCTTTGAGATTTATGAAACTGCCCGCGCTGAAGTTGAAAGCAGCCGCAAACTGCTGGAAGAGTTGAAGAAGCAGGTCAGCATTACCATTGAACGGGTGGACGAGCTGACCAAACAGGAACAGCAGGAAAAGCAAAATCTGGTGAAGGTCAGCAGCAACTTTCAGGAGTACTCCGAGGAAAAGGTACGGGAATCCTATGAGGCTGTAAAAAACGTGCAGGTTTCTCTCGGGGTGGAACGGGAAAAGGAAGCCAATCTCCGTTCCCAGCGCGATAAGATGGAGCTGCGCCTCAGGGGCTTGCAGACCATGCTGGCGCAGGCAGAGCATCTGGCGCTGGCCGTGGGGTCGGTGCTGTCCTATCTCAGCACGCAGGTAAACGGCGTTATCTGGAAGATAGAGGCCGTGCAGAAAGAGAAGTTTGTCGGGGCGCGTATCATCAAGGCTCAGGAAGAGGAACGGTACCGCATTTCCCGGGAAATGCACGATGGTCCTGCGCAGGATTTGGCCAATCTTATTTTGCAGACTTCCATTGCGGAAAAGCTGGTGGATTATGACCCGGACGAGGCCAAGCGGACATTGCAGGAGCTGCGGCAGCAGATGCGTGACTGTCTGGGCAGCGTGCGTCAGGTCATCTTTGATATGCGTCCCATGGCGCTGGATGATTTGGGGCTGACGGCAGCCTTGAATCAGCTTATCGGCAGGATTGCCTCCCGGGGGACGCTGGCCATTGATTTTTCCGTTGACGGCAAGGTTTATGAACTGCCCAAACATGTGGAGATAGCTATTTTCCGCATTGTGCAGGAGTCCTTAAACAACGTGGTCAATCACGCGGAGACGGATAAGGTCAGGGTGCGCCTGCTCTTTTCCCCGAATGCGCTGTCGGTGCTCATTGAGGACAACGGCAAGGGCTTTAATCCCGAGGAGAGGGAGAAAAAAGAGGCCCATCTGGCTGACGGTGATGGGGCTGACGGCGAACCGGCGGAAGAAGCGCGGTTCGGCCTTTTGGGGATGCGCGAACGGGCGAAAATCATTGGGGCTGAGCTGAATATCACCTCGGCAGCCGGTGAAGGGACGCGTGTGCATTTGCGCGTGCCCAATAAATTCCCCATGACGGATGCGAAGGACGTAAGGGTGATTAAGCCCGCGCCTGACAAGAAAAAAGGGCAGTAATAGATGACAGAAGATAAACAGCTGCGAGCGCCGATAGCGGAGGCTATGAAAGCCTATGCCCAAGACGGCGCTCGCGCCTTTCATACACCGGGGCATAAGCAGGGACTGGGCGCACATAAGCTGCTCAGGGAGCTGATAACGCCTCAGGGGCTGAGGGAGGAAGTCTCCCTGATGGAGGAGCTTGACGACCTGCATGAGCCCACCATGTGTATCAAAGAGGCACAAGACCTTGCGGCAGCGCTCTATGGAGCAGATGCCGCTTATTTCATGATAAACGGTACCAGCGGTGCTATCCATGCCATGCTGATGGGGGCGCTGCAGCCCGGGGACAAGGTACTGGTTCCCCGCAATGCCCATCGCTCCCTGATAGGCGGCCTGATACTTGCAGGGGCGCTGCCGGTATTTATAGAGCCGCGCCTTGATGCAGAGCTGGGCATTCCCATGGGCATGACTTATGCGGACATTGCGGCGGCAGTCACCGCCCATCCCGATGCCCGGGCACTGCTCGCCGTATATCCTACATACTACGGCGTGGCTATGAACCTTAAGGCCGCAGCTGACCTCGTACACAGCAAAGGCATGCTGCTGCTGGTTGACGAGGCGCACGGCCCCCACCTGCATTTCAGCGCGGAGCTGCCCATGCAGGCACTTACGGCCGGAGCCGATATGGCGGCGCAGAGCACCCATAAAATCTTAGGCTCCCTGACCCAGACATCCATGCTGCTGGTGCGCAGCGGACGGGTGGACTTGCGGCGCGTCCGCGAAGCGGCAAGCCTGCTGCAGTCCACGAGCCCCAATCAGCTGTTATTGGCGTCCCTCGATATTGCGCGGCTGCAGATGGCTGAAGCCGGGCAGGAACTGGTGGGCCGGGCGGTCAGGCTGGCAGGCGCTCTGCGTGAGGCGGTAAATAAAATTCCGGGGCTTTGGTCCTTCGGGGCAGATTACCTGCCTGCGGCGGAAAAACTTGACCTGACCAAGGTGACGGTCAGCGTCCGGGGGCTGGGCATTACCGGTGTGCAGGCGGAAAATATCCTGCGCCATGAATATAAAATCCAATGTGAGCTTTCTGATGCCTACAATCTGCTGTTTATCATTTCCTATGCAGATACGGATGAGCAGACGGCTTATTTGCTGGCAGCCCTGCAGGGGCTGGCCGATAAATTTGCCGGCCGGGAAAAACTCACCCTGCCGGTATCCCTGCCGCCTGTGCCCCGTTTGGGATTGCCGCCGCGCGAGGCGTTTTTTGCCCCTCGGGAGATCATTCCCGTAAGCCGGGCAGAGGGGCGGATTGCTGCCGAACAGGTCATGTTTTATCCACCGGGGGTGCCGATTCTGGCACCCGGGGATGTCATTGACAAGGCGGCACTCAGTTATATCAGAGCCATGCAGCAGGTGGGGCTTAAAGTTGTTGGCCCGGCTGACAGTACATTAAAGACCATAGAAGTTGTGAGGGAAAGCAAGTGAAAGGCAAGTTAATCATCATTGAAGCCGGTGACGGTTCCGGGAAAGCCACCCAGACCAAGGCGCTCTATGAGCATCTGCAAAAAGACGGGCACCGGGTACACCGTATAGAGTTTCCCGATTATGCGGACGATTCATCGGCGCTCGTGCGTATGTACCTCGGGGGCGCCTTTGGCGATAAAGCCGCTGATGTCAACGCCTACGCGGCCTCAACTTTTTTCGCCGTAGACAGATTCGCTTCCTATCAGCGCAAATGGCGAGATTATTATGAGGCAGGGGATATAATCTTAGCTGACAGGTATACCACCAGCAACATGGTACATCAGGCGGTAAAGCTCACGGACAAGACGGAGCGCACAGCTTTTTTGGACTGGCTCTGGGATTTTGAATTTGTGAAGCTCGGCCTGCCAGTGCCGGAC
>JAGAYB010000090.1 GCA_017940705.1 Selenomonas sp.
ATAATCGCCCAGCGGTTCCGGGGAATACGCGCCCAAAAACACAGCGCCGGCATGTCTTATCTCCGGCAGAAGCTTAAATGGTTCTCTGGTTAAAAGCTCCAAATGCTCCGGTGCCGAGGTGTTGGCAAAACGCAAAGCCTGCGCCATATCATCGGCAATGACAATCAGGCCATTGCGTTCTATTGATGCCCGGGCGATTTCCTGCCGGGGCAGCTTTTGCAGCTGGCTTTCCGCCTCCAGCGCCACCTGCCGGGCTAAAGTTTCACTGTCGGTAATGACAATGCTGGACGCTAATGGGTCATGCTCTGCCTGACTGAGCATATCGGCCGCCGTATAAACCGGATCTGCCGAATCATCCGCCACAATGAGGATTTCACTGGGGCCGGCCAGCATATCAATATCCACATGACCGTAGACTTCTTTCTTGGCCAGAGTCACAAAGATATTACCCGGGCCGGTTATTTTATCCACTCTGGGAATGCTTTCCGTACCAAAGGCCATGGCGGCAATGGCCTGAGCGCCGCCGATTTTGTAGATTTTCTGCACGCCGGCCAGTCTAGCGGCAATCAGTACATAGGGATTGATGGCGCCGTTTTTCGGCGGCACCATCATAATGATTTCCCCCACACCGGCCACCACTGCCGGCATGGCGTTCATAATCACCGAGGATGGATAAGCTGCCGTACCGCCGGGGACATAGATGCCCACCCTGTCCAAAGGAATCAGGGACTGGCCTAAAAGGGAACCATGCTCACGGTATGTCATCCACGAATTGGGCTTTTGCTCTTCATGATAACGGCGCACATTTTCCGCAGCTTTCTTTAGGGATTCGACCACCGCAGGGTCTGCCTGCTTTTCAGCTGCGGCAAATTCTTCATCTGTTACCAGTAAATCCTTGATATCACAGTCTACTTTATCAATGAGTTTGGTATAACGCAGTACCGCCTTATCACCTTCCAAGCGCACATCATGGACAATCTGCGCCACAAGTTCTGCCGCCGTCATATCCTTGCCAAATGTGTCCTTATTGGCCGCCCGGATTTTCGGGCTCAGTTCCACCTCATCAAAGGAGGGTTTCTGCAACAGCCGGCTGACAGCCGCCTCACCTATCTCACTTGCCTTAACTATTCTCATTTCATTGCCTCCGCTTCCAGAACCTTGCGCAAGTCCTCTACCAAACTGTGAATACGGTCAAATTTCAGCTTGAAGCTCACCCTGTTGGCAATAAGACGGGCAGTGGCCTCCTGAATCGCCACGATTTCCTCCAAGTCATTTTCTCTGAGGGTAGTACCCGTTTCAACAATATCCACAATACTTTCCGATAAGCCCACAATGGGGCCCAGCTCAATAGAGCCGTTCATCTTTATATACTCCATCTGCATGCCCTGCTGACGGAAGAATTTTTCCGCGATATGCGGAAATTTGGTGGCTACCCGGGTGTGATTGTAGTCCATGAGCTTGGCCCTTTTTTTCGCCTTGGGCACTGCCATCATCAAATGACATTTGCCAAAGCCCATGTCTAATAGCTCATATACATCCTTTTCGGTTTCCAAAAGAACATCCTTGCCGATGACGCCGATATCTGCCGCCCCGTATTCCACATAGGTTGGCACATCCGCTGTCTTGGCCACGATGAACCTGATTTTCTTTTCTTCATTGCTGATGATGAGTTTACGGGATTTATCTGATAACCCCTCTGCCGTATAGCCGACCTTTCCGAGTACGTCGGCGGCCAGACTAAAAAGCTTTCCCTTCGGCAGGGCAATGGTAATATAATCCATTTCTGCTGACTGCATAACAGGCCTCCAATTCTATCTTTATGACAAGTCAATTCAAATCATCCGCCTGCCGCAAAATCGTAAGTTCCCAGGAATCTTCTTCCCGTGGTGCGGCATGATGGCGCCGGATGATTTCTGCTTCCCTGAGCAGGCCTATTTCTGTTAGTTTTTCTGCCCCTATCTCAGGATGATTGTAGTAAATATATAAAATGCGGCTTATATAATTGCCCGTGTTTCTTGCCGCTGCCCTGTCCCTTGACCACTGCGGCAGCAAGCGGTTAAACAGCACAGCCCAGACCTTTCCCCATATATCCAAATCGCCTTTGACACGGCCTACATCGTGGAGCAGGGCAGCCCTGATTAAAAGCGCCCTGTCGCCTGCCGCTGGCGCATATTCACTCAAGTTTATCGCTGTCCTCGTCACGCGCAGGGCATGATACTGGTCAGCCGGGTGCATGGCATAAAACAGGTGCAGAGCTGCTGGCGGCAGCTTCTCTTCTATAAACTTTCTGTCCGCCACTGACAGTTTAGCGCTTATTGCGCGGTAAAACTGCTTTACACGCTGTGTCATGATATGTACACGAGCTTTGCATAATTCTTGCCCTGACAGGCGGCCTGTGCCTCGGCCTCACTCTGAGCCGTTACGGCAAGTTCTACCTGCAGTCCTTCATGGCGAAGTTCTGCGGCCTTTAATATGGCCTCCTCTTCCCGGCCGGCACTGTAGCCCACATATACATCCCGCGGCAGGCTGTGGCAGGAAATATGCTGCCGTTCCAGCGTGAGCAGCACACGTTCAATCCCGAGGCCAAAGCCCGTAGCCGGACAGGCATTGCCAAAATCTGCCAGCAGATGGTCATAACGGCCGCCGCCGCACAGGGGATACCCCATCCCCGGAGCATAAACTTCAAAGACCATGCCGGTATAGTAGCTGAAATCCCGGATAATCCCCAAATCAAAGCGTACATATTTTTCCACCTTATAACTCTTTAGCAGGCGGTAAATGGCGGCGATATTATCAAGTGCCCGGCGGCTCTGCTCATTCAACGCCCAGTCATAAGCCTTGCGCAGGACTTCCTCCCCACCGTTAAGCAGGGGCAGCTCCTTTAAAACGGCCTTGGCATTTGCCGGTAATGACAGCCCATCCACCAGCTGATTGAGGTCTACAAGATTGCGCCGTTCCATCGCCGCCTTGATGTCAGCCTGAACCGCAGCCGGCAGCTGATACTGATTGAAGATGCCGTTCAAAAACTCAACCTGCCCGAGGCACACGGTAAAATCCGTCAGGCCTGAGCACAAAAGTCCCGTAATGGCCAGTGCCACAACTTCGGCATCGGCAGCCGGGCTAGCAGAACCCATAAGTTCCACACCGGCCTGATAAAATTCACACTGCCGTCCGGCCTGCGTCTGCTCAAAACGAAAAACGCTGCTGATATAGGAAAGCTTCAACGGCAGGTTTTCTTCCTGCAATCTGGTACTAACCATTCTGGCAATGGGAGTTGTCATTTCATGGCGCAAGGCCAAGGTCTGATTATCCTTGTCGAAGAGCTTAAACAAACTTTTGGACACGCCCTGAGAACTGCCCAGAACCAATGTGTCCAGATACTCGATGGTGGGCGTTACCACTTCATCGTAGCCCCATTTAGCAAATAGTTCTGCCAGCCGTGCCTCCAGCATACGTTTGCTGGCTGCTTCGCCTGGCAGATAATCCCTGGTTCCATAGGGAATTTTCAGCACACCGCTATTTTTTTCCATCACCAATCACCACTACTCCTCTCCCTCTGCCTGTATCGGTCAGCTTTTTTGCCTGTCAGCCTTGTCTGCCTGTAAACGGTCCAGAACCAGATTATAGCCATCAGCACCATAGTTAAGACACCGCTTGACCCTGCTGATGGTAGCTGTGCTGGCACCTGTTTCGGCCAGAATATCATCATAGGTATGTCCAGCACGCAGCATGCACGCCACAGCAAACCGCTGGGCAATCGCCTTTAACTCACTGATAGTGCATATATCTTCAAAGAACTGGTACCCTTCCTCCACCGTTTCCAGCTTTAAAACTGCCTGACACAGCATATCCATCTGCGCGTCTTTCAGTTTCGGATTTACCATTTCCTTCACCTCCTCAAGATACTTTTCATCTTTAATCCTTTAGTCTAGTAAAGTTATGCAACTTATTATAGCATAAGCCATTACAAAAAAAAAGCCCCCGAAAAGTTTTTCTGCTTTTCAAGAGCTTTTTGTTTATTTTTGTTATCCACGTATGGACATTTAATCTTTTATCGCAAACTGCAAAGTTGCAGTCATACCGCTTTTGAGCGTAAAGGAAGTGTCAGCCGGTAACGATACCCGTACCACTGTCATGCCGTCGCTGTCCTCGCCCTCCGGGGCTGCAATGTCCTGAATGGAACCCTGCAGCTTATGACCGTCAAGTTCATAGCTGACAAAATCGCCCAGATGAATCTTAGCGGCCTGCTCAGCCGTCAGCTTTCCTTCCAGCCAGGCATCGCTGCTTTTTTGCAGGCTGGCAATCTCCTGATTCAGCGCCACTTCACTGCCGGCAGCCACACCTTCGGTCAGGCTGATAACACCAGCCGCCTCGGCCACGATTTCCGTAGCGCCCTGATCATTTTTGGCATTGGCTAAAGCTGCCTCCGCCTGTTTTACCTGCAGCTCGGCCTGTTTCAAAATTTCCGGGCTTGTGGGTATGACTCTGGTCTGCACCTGAGTTGTCCGCGCACTTTGCGCCGCAGCCTGAGCTGCCGCATAATTGGCAGCGGCTTCATCACGTTTGGCAGCACTTATGGCACCCATTTCAAAGAGTTCATTCATACGCTGCATTCTCGAATAGGCATCTGCAGCCCTCTGCTGAGCGCCGCTATCCACGGCAACCGCCGGAGCCTGAGCTACCGTCATGCCCTTTTGCAGCTGTTCATAACTCTGTTTGGCCAATGCTACATTTTGTTCCAGCCCCTGAATATCCTCCGCTGTTATCTGCGGTTCAACTTTGGCAATGACTGTTCCTTCTTCTACATAATCGCCATCCTGAACCAGAACCTCTGTAATCCTGCCCTTGGTTTTCGCCGCCAGATTTACAGTCGTTCCCTTGACCACGGCGTTGTCCACCGTCATGACATTGTGCTTGTGCTGGTATAAGTACAGCCCCCCACCAGCCAGAACAGCCAACGCAATCAGGCCAATTAAGCCAAAGCGGATAAAATTCTTAGCTTTCTCGGTAACATCTACTTCCATCTATATCCCCCCTTGGGATGATAAATATCAGACTAGCCAAAGACCCGGCGCAACCTTTTCTGGAGCGTTTGACGCGCAGCGTCTCAGCGCAAGAAAA
>JAGAYB010000091.1 GCA_017940705.1 Selenomonas sp.
ACATATACCATGTCTCCTGTACAGGGGCTTTCGACATTGATTGCTCTGTATGTCGGGGGGATTTCCGGCGGTCTGGTGGCGGCGGTGTTATTGAATATCCCCGGTACACCTTCGTCCATTGCCACTACTTTTGATGGTACGCCGATGGCGGCTAAAGGGGAAGCCGGCAAAGCCTTGGGCATAGGCGTGGTTTTCTCCTTTGTTGGCACGATTTTCGGCCTGCTGATGCTGGTGACGGTTTCGCCCGTTCTGGCCAGTGTAGCGATTAAGTTTGGCGCTTTTGAGTACTGTGCTGTAGCAGCTTGTGCGCTGGCGCTCGTAATAAGTCTGGCCGGCCGTGATTTGGTAAAGGGGTTGATGGGGGCATTTCTGGGGCTGATGATAGCAACGGTAGGTTTGTCCCCGGTTGATTCCATGAAACGGTTTACCTTTGGGATGAGCGAACTGACCAGCGGCTTTGCTCTCCTGACGATACTCATAGGCTTGTTTGCCATTACAGAGGTTGCCAAAGCTGCTGAGGAGGTACGACAGCAGCAGGATATGCGTGTGGAAACAAATGTACACATCAAAGGCTTTGGCTTTACGTTGAAAGAATTTTTTGGCCAGAAATTCAATGCTCTGCGGTCGTCAGTTATCGGCTGTATAATAGGCATTCTGCCCGGAATTGGCGGAGCTATTTCGGGAATGCTTTCATATACGGCGGCCAAGAATCAGTCCAAGTACCCTGAAAAGTTTGGCACGGGGATTATGGACGGTATTGTAGCATCGGAAAGTGCCAATAATGCCGGTATCGGCGGTGCGCTTATACCGCTGCTGACGCTGGGGATACCCGGTGATGCAGTCACAGCAATTCTGCTGGGCGGTTTGATGGTTCACAACATTGCTCCGGGGCCGCTGATTTTTGAAAAAAGCGGTGTGGTTATTTATGGACTGTTCGTTGCTTTATTCCTGTCAGCTTTGGCCATGCTCTTTATTGAGCTGTTTGGTATCAGGGTGTTTATCAGGGTGCTGACCGTGCCTAAGTATTACCTGCTGCCGATTATCATGGTGCTATGTGCTATCGGTGCCTTTGGCAACAGCAACCGTATCTTTGATGTTTATAGCATCATGGCCTTTGGGTTGGTGGGGTACGGCATGATTAAGGCCAAGGTTCCCTCGGTGCCGGTCATCATGGGCATTATCTTAGGCCCGATATTTGAAATGAATTTCCGCCGGGTGGCCCAGCTGCAGGGCACGGGTGAAGGGCTGCTGGACCATCCCATAGCGGCTGTGCTGGCAGCTGTAGCCGTAGCAGCATTGATTTTTTCCTTTATTATGAATCGCCGGGAAGCTAAGAAAATAGCCGAAGCAGAAGCCCGGCAGAATGCATAAAGCGTAAATGGTGACATTTAAGAAAGAGGCGAAGAACATGAAATTTAAAGGTTGGAAAAAAGTTTTATCAGCAGCAGCAATAGGGGCATGCTTATTGGCTGCCGGCTGCGGTGGCGATGAAAGTGCCAGCAAGCAGGATGCAGCGAATTTCCCGCAGAAGCCCATTAACATGATTGTAACCCATGCAGCCGGTGGAGATACTGACTACAATGCGCGTCTGCTGGCACGGCTGCTGGAAAAAGAACTGGGACAGCCGGTCGTACCCAATAATGTGACGGGAGCCAATGGCTCCATAGCATTGGAGCAGTATAAGGACGGCGACAAAGACGGCTATACCATAATTGCGACTAATACAGCAGCACTGATTGGCAATAAGGCTACCGGCTTGTCGGATTTCAGTTATGAGGCCTTTGAACCCATTGCTATTTACGGACGGCAGGCCGGGGAAAATATCGTGGTAAAAGCCGATTCCCCGTATAAAAATCTGAATGATTTGATTGAGGCTTCCAAAAAGAATCCGGGCACTATAAAATACGGCGTATCAATGGGCGGCGGTGTGTATATCGCTTCCGTTATCATGGATAAATCCATTGGGGCAAAATTCAATGTGGTCGATACCGGTGATGCTTCAAACCGTCTGACCTCATTGCTGGGCGGTCATGTAGATGCCAGCTCCGTACCTTACAGCGGGGCCAAGGAATACATTGAAAGCGGTCAGCTCCGCAGCTTAGGTACTTTGCTGTCGGCTCGTTCCAAGATGCTGCCTGACATTCCCTCCGCCAGTGAAACCTATCCAGACCTTTATGTAGACACCTATTATGCAGTTCTAGCCCCCAAGGGAACAGACCCGGCTGTAGTGGAAAAAATCAGCAAAGCCATTACCAAGGTGGTCAAAGAAAATCCCGAATACAAGGCAGAAGTGGAAAAAATGAATTTCCAGGCTCCATGGGTACTGAGCATTGAAGAAACTAAGGCTGAACTTAAGAAACAGCTGGAGCATTTCATGAAGTTTGAAAAGTATTTGAAATGACAACTGGTAACTTGTATTCATGAAGGAGAGAAAATTTCATGAAGAATAATACCGTTATAACCATTAGCCGGGAATACGGTTCCGGTGGCCGGGAATTAAGCCAGATTTTGGCGAAGAAATTAGGCGTAAAGCTGTACGACAGGCAGATTATCAGCAAAGCAGCGGCAGAAGTCGGCGTGGAAGATATGGATTTTGACAAACTGAAAAAGTTTGAGGAAGAAGTTCCGCCGCTTCCGGTAAAGTTTATGCCCTTTTACCTGTTCGGTGTATCTGCCGGCCCCCAGACGCTCAATGACAAGCTGTTTGACTCGGAATGTGAGATTATCAAGCGGCTGGCAGACAGCGGTTCCTGTGTTATTTTGGGACGCTGTGCTGACTATGTCCTGCGTGACAGAGAGAATACATATTCGTTCTTTATCTGTGCCGATGATAAATTCCGGGAGGAACGCGGGCGGACAGTATATGAGGATAAATCCCTGAGTGAACTGGAAAATGAGGATTTAAAACGCGGCGGCTACTACAGTCATTATACAGGCCGTAAGTGGGGGAATCCCAAATATTACGATCTGGCGATTAACACGGGGCGTGTTGGCTTAGAGCAGGCTGCCGATATGATTATCCGCTATATTGAAGAAAAATAATATTTTTGATGTTGCACGTGAAACAACGCCCTGCAGGCAAAAAACTGCAGGGCGTTGTTTTAACTGATTTGCCATTCTACATGGCTGCCTTTATCATCTTTGCGGACGATAAGCTGGTTGTCGATTTCCTGTTTGAGTTCGGTGACATGGGAGATAATGCCGATCAGCTTATCGCCGGCAGAGAGGCGTTTGAGGACTTTGATGGCCTGACTGCGTGAGTGTTCATCCAGAGAGCCGAAGCCTTCATCAATGAACATAATGTCAAGGTTGATGGCGGCAGTGCTCACCTGAATCTGGTCGGACAGGCCAAGAGCCAGGGAAAGGGCTGCCATAAAGGATTCACCGCCGGAGAGTGTCTTTATGTCACGGGTCTTGCCGGTGACGGTGGAGTAGACCATCAGGTCAAGGCCGCGGTTCCGCCCCTGACCGGCATCGTCAATCGGGATGAGCCGCAGTTCAAACTGACCGGCGGACATTTCGGAAAAGCGCCGGTTGGCAGCGGCGAGAATCTGGGTCAGATAGTGGCGCTGGACAAAGGTTTCAATATCCATACGATAGCCTGATACTTTGCCGGACAGGCGGCTGTACAGATTATCCAGACGGTTGGCACGTTCAAGTTTGTCGGCTCGCGCCGCAAGGGATTTTTGCAGGACGTCGGCTACTTTTTGGTTGCCGGCGAGCATTTGCTGGCAGGACTGTAATTTTTGTGACAACTCCTGCCAGTCTGCATGAGCCTGTTCCTGTTTGGCTTTCAGCGTTTCCATATCAGGGCGCGGACGGTCAGCGATGGCCGTTATTTGCGCCTGCTTCCGCCCCTGCAGGTTGTTTGCCATATCCTTGTAGTTTTGTACCTCCTGCAGCAATTTATCGCTGTCAGCGGCAGTGTAATCATGTACTAAGGGCTGCCAGATTTTTGCGGTCATGTTCAGTTCCGCGCATATATCCTGATAGTCTTTTTGGGCAGAATCCGTTTCAGCGGTCAGGGCCGGGATTTTGTCCGCTGCATCCTTTAGCAGGGTTTCTGCCTGCTGCCTGGCGGCAGTGGCTGCTGCTGCGTTCTTTTCCGCCTGCCGGGTGCTGTTTTGGGCGGCGGCAAACTTCGCTTGGGCAGCGGCTAATTCCGTGCGGGCGGCGGCTTCGTTTTCGTAGGTAATTTGTGCTGTCAGGGTCTTTTGCTGCCCCTGCAAATCTTTGAGGCTGCTATCAGCCTGATGGTATTTCTGGTCAGCCGCAGCAACGGCTTCTTTCAGTTTGGCGGTCTTACTGCCGCTTTCGTCAAGCTGCCGATTGATTTTTTTTAGTTCCTGTGCCTGTGCTTCCAGCTCTGCCTGCCTTTTTTGCAGTACGGTCTGCCATTTGCTGAGATGGGGCTTTATGTCGGCTAATTGCGGCTGCCCGGGCAGGGAAATGAATTCGCGCAGGCTTTGTGCCAGATGCTGCAGCCCCTCGGTGAACTGCTGCTGACAGTTTTTAAAGGTGGTGCTGGCTTTTCCGGCTTGTTCGGCCAGACGGTTTTGCTGCTGGTTCAGCGCGGCGGCTTTTTTGCTCAGCTGCTGCAGTTCATGACGTTCCAAGGGTTTGGTATCTTCGGCTAATCTATGGGGGGCGGGATGGTCGGTAGAGCCGCATACAGGGCAGGGAATTCCTGCCTGCAGGGTTTCTGCCAGTATTCCTGCCTGCGCATCAAGGAAAATTTTTTGCTGGACATTATAATTTTCCTGCGCCTGAGCGTGCTGCGTCTGAGCCTGTTTATAGGCCTGCTGGGCCGCATGGGCCTCTGCCTCTGCTTTGGCGGTATCCTGCTGCAGGGCGGTCAGACGCAGCATTTCGGCTTGCCAGTTTTGCAGGCGTTCAGCCTGATTGCGGCATTTTTCCAAGTCCTGTCCGGCACTGGCTAATTCCTGTTGGCGTTTTTGCCAGTCGGCTATCTGCCGGGCAAAGGCCGTTTCCTGCTCTTGGGCGGCGGTAAGGTGTGCCTTGGCACTCTGTACCTGTTTTTGTAAAACTTCTGCCTGTTCCTGCAGGACGTTTAACTGGCTCAGTACCTGCAAGGCTGCCCTGACCTTGGTTTCCACGGCGCTGTAGTCCTGCAGGGCCGCCTGCTGTATTGTTTTTTGCCGTTCCAGTTCCTGTTTGGCTTTTTTTTCGGCTGTCTGCAGGCCGGGCAGGGCTGCTGTCTGCTGTTTTTGCTGGGCAAGGAGCCGGTTGAGGCCGTTTAACTTATCCTGCCAGCGCTGATGATGCGCTGCTATTTTGTAGGCGCTGTCAATGGTCCGGCCCAGCCGGGCTTTTTGGTTCATGCTTTCCTGCCGGCCGGCAAGGTTAGTCTCCTGCGCCATGATATTATCAAGTTCCTGGTATGCGGTGCTGAGTATCTGGGCGTCATGGTATTCCTTGTTGTATTTATCGCGCTGTCCGGTGGCGGCTGCATAGGCTGTCTGGATAGAAGCCGCCTGTGCCTGCAGTTCGTCACAGAAGGGTGTCAGCTGGTCAATCAGCTCTTCGATATCGACAATGCTGATGTTTTTGGCCTGCTGAATCCTGTTTTTTAAGGCTTGCAGTTCCTCATGGCCTTCCGCCGGCAGGGAAAGATTTTCCACCACGCCCTGACAGCGCTGCAGCAGGTTTTTTCTTTCCTCCTGCATGGCAGCATTGCGG
This sequence comes from Selenomonas sp., assembly GCA_017940705.1. The sequence goes on from JAGAYB010000091.1 coordinate 5,701, forward strand.
TTTTTCAGCTCATTTACAATCCGGTCAAAGATTTCCGTGGCGAACAGGCGGCGGAAAATTTCTTTTTTCTTGGTGGATTCCAGCCGTAAAAGTTCCATAAATTCGCCCTGGGCAATCATGCCCACCTGCATGAACTGTTCCTTGGTAAGGCCGACGATGTCCTGTAATTTGGCATTTATTTCGCCGATTTTGCCGTTGAAATTGCTGTCGTCCGGCAGGGTCAGGGTGAGCTCTTCCTTGGTTTCGATATCATCTCCCTGTCCGCGCAGCCGCTTGCGGAAGTGATGGGGGACACGGCGTACCGTGTAGATTTGTTCTTCGCCGCCTGCTGTTTCACTGAAAATCAGTTCGACAAAGGGGGTGACATCACGCCCGATATACTGGCTCTGCATATCGGTACTGGCCTTTTTGTTGGTGTTGGAGCTGTTTTCCCCGTAGAGGGCAAAGACAAGGGCATCGAAGATGGTGGTTTTGCCTGCGCCGGTGTCCCCCGTAATCAAAAACAGATTTTGCTGCGGGCGGGTAAAATCAATTTCAGTTTTTGCGCCATAGGAGCCAAAGGCCTGTAGTATCAGTTTGATTGGTTTCATAATTATGCCTCCACCTGCACCGTATTGATGATATCGGCCAGCAGCTCCTCGTCAGCGCTATCCAAATCGCCGAGGAAGGACTTGCATAGCTCAAAGGGAGAAAGCTGCTCCTGTGGGACGGCAGCGGCCTCATAATTGACGTTCTTTTGGACGGCGCGCCTGATTTCCAGCAGATTGGGGAAAGCGGCGCTTATCCTGTCCTGCATATCAAAGATGTCCAGGTCCTCTTCGTCTGTCAGGGTGATGCTGACGTAGTCGGCAGAGGGGGCAGCCAGCACATTTTCCAGAGTGTCCCGGATTTTGCGTACCTCGTGCAGGGGCGTGAGGGGCAGGACGGTGGTCGTTACCTCTCCTTTGGCGGCCATATCCACTTCGATGATGCCCTTTTCCTGTCCGGCTTCGCTGACAGAGCAGGCCAGAGGCGTGCCGCAATAGCGGTAACAGTCTGCGCCGTTGAGACGTTGTGGCTTATGGATATGACCAAGCGCCGCATAGTCGAATTGCTCCAGGACATCGCCGTTTACGGAGTCAATGTTGCCCACGGTGATGTTTTCGGAGTCACTGCGGATGATGTCCTCGGCCTGTCCGCCGGTGGAAAGATAGAACTGGTGGCTCACCAGCACATTACGGGCGGCGGTGTCGATGTTTTCCCGTTTCAGCAGGGCGTGGAGGGCTTCATCATAGGAGAGGGGGCTGCCGTTATCCCCGGTGCCGGTTATTTCTTTTATCATAGAGGGCTTTACGAAGGGCAGCAGGTAGAAATGTACCGGGCCGTGGCTGTCAGTCATAGTGACCTGCGCGATGTGTTCGTCCTGCTTTCTGGGCGGCAGGCCTATCAGGTGGATTTTATGCTGCGAAAGCAGATGACGGAAGACATCAACCCGCTGGGCGCTGTCATGGTTGCCGGAGATTAACATGATTTCTCCCTGAGGCAGCGCCTGACTTAGCTCGGTGATAAATTCGTCAAAGAGCGAAACTGCCTCGGCTGAGGGGATGGCCTTGTCGTAAATATCCCCGGCGATAACTACGGCATCGGGGCGGCGCCGGACGGCCAGCTCCGTTATTTGCCGGAGTATATAGGCCTGGTCTTCATGCAGGTCATGGTTGATTAGTTTTAGTCCGATATGTAAATCCGAGAGATGAAAAAACTTCATGGCAGAGCCTCCTTGGTTTTGCGTCTGCTCTTATTATATAGCAAATTGCGCATAGTAAAAAGCCAGCCCTGTGAGGAGCTGGCTTTTCTATGTCCTGATGTTGTTTATTTGATTACCGTCCAGTTATGGTCACATTTCGGTGTAATCGTGCCCTTTTCCTGAACATAGCGAATCATGAGGTTGCGCATCTGGCCATCATCGCCGTATTTGCGCATGGAATCAAAGACAATCTTCGGCTTTTTGCCGTTGGTGTAGCCCATAGCTTCCATGTAGCCGCTGCCGCCGTTCATGCGGTAGTCGTTGATAGCCATGGTGAATTTATCAGTATCCTTGACATCTTTGCCCTGATACTGGAGCTTTACGATACGCTGACCTTCAGGTTTCGTCATATCAATGGTGTAATCTACGCCCTGCAGCATGTCATAGTTGTAGTCCGGGGACTTGCCATAGAAGTGGGCGGCATGCTCCATGTATTTGCGCAGTTCAGCACCGTTGATTTCGATACCGTAGAGATAGTTCTCGTAAATGTAGAGGCCGGACATTTCCTGCAGGGTGATGTCACCCTTGGCAATGTTCTGGCTGGTGTTAAAGGAGGCAGATGCAGACAGCTGCGTGCCGGCATAATGGCGCTGTACTTCGTTTACCAGGTCCACGATGGCGGAATCCTGATGGTTGGATTCTGCGCCGACAAATTCAGCCGAAGCCTTGCCGATTACAGTCTGCAAATGTTTCAGGGTCTTGTCATGCCAGGGTTTTACCTGATTGACAATCTGCGGGTCATCAGCAACACCCTTTACGGAAATAGCCTGCGTAGCAACCTTGTCTACATGCCATTTGCCGTTTTTCTTGTTGATGGTGAGGACGCTCTTGCCCAGGAATTTGCCGTCCTTGCCGCTTTCTACCACGGGTACGCCGTTGATGACGGAATCAGGATATTTCGTGCCGTCCGGGCCGACAATGCCGGATTTGTTGTCAATGACCACATGGTTATGAGCGCAAACCAGCAGTGACAGTTCCGGGCAGGATTTAGCGATGTCAACTACCTGATTTTCAGAACCGGCACG
>JAGAYB010000092.1 GCA_017940705.1 Selenomonas sp.
GCTATTGCGGAAAAATTCTATGCCTTCATTTTCCGGCAGGAAATCCAGCTCCGGCTCTTCACCGATGGACACGATAACCTGGTCAGCCGGGATAAAAGTGCCATCGTTGGCATACACGCCTTCTGCGGTAATCTTATTGGTAAAGAAAGGCCATACCAGCTTGCCGCCCAAGCCTTCCACATAGTCGATTTCTTCTTTAAAGGCCGCCGGTTTCTGCACGTCCACAGCGACTACGGTTTCCGCGCCCATCTCGTAAGCACCACGGCAGGTATCCATGCCGGAGTTGCCGGCGCCGATAACCACCACATGCTTGCCCGTTTTAGGATGTTCACCGCGGTTGATGGCCTTGAGATATTCCAGCCCCATCGTCAGGCGCTCTGCGCCTTCCCACGGAAAGAACCGTGATTTAGTGCCGCCAGTCGCCACCAAAACAGCATCATTGGCACTGCGCAACTCGGCAAATTTTTCTTTGTCAACCTTACAGCTGGAAACAAATTTCACGCCGACACTTTCAATGCGTTTAAGTTCTGCTTCCAAAAGCTCATGGGAAAGACGGCCACGCGGAATAACCTGCTCCAGTTTGCCGCCGATATGTTCCGCCTCATCGTAAACGGTAACGCTGTGTCCCTTGCGGGCCAGCTGCCAGGCAGCCGACAGGCCTGCTACGCCGCCGCCGATAACGGCAATTTTCCTGCCGGTCTGTACTTGCGGTTTCGGTACAGTCAGAAACGCCGAGCGGTAGCCTAAATCGCCAATCTGTATCGGTTCATCAATGCTGCCACGGGTGCAGCCATCCATACAGGGATTCGGGCAAACAGAGCCGCAGACCGAGCCGGGGAATGGCGTGTAATCCAGTTCAAGCTGGAAGGCTTCATCAAGTTTCCCCTGCCGGATAAGGTCAAAACGGCGCTGGGTGGGAATCCCTGTCGGGCAGTTAAACTCACAGGGCGCGGCAAATTTCGCATTGTCCCAGCTGGGTACACGCAGGCGGTAAAGCCCTGTAGACAGCGTGTCGTGTACCGCAAAATCATCATGGGCTACATCGGCAAAGATACCGCCCTTTACCCATTCTGTCATGCGGAAGCCCTGCATGGAGGGCTTATTATTGCCCTTGGCCGTCTTTTCCGCAAAGGTCAGGGGGACTAATTTCTGCCATTCCTGCCAATCGGTCAACTGCGCTTTTATGTCCAGCTTGTCAATATGACGCAAAAAATCGTCGATACCGGCATCTAAAAACGCAATATCATCAGCGTCTAACGGCAGGCATTTTATATCAGACGGGAAGCCGGCCAGCGGCCCGCGGACGTAGACGACACCGCCCACCATGCCCACACAGGGACGCTCGCCCAGCACTGAGGCGTATTCCGAGCTGTCATAGCCGCAGACAACCGCCCGGCCGCCGCCCATAAATTCAAAGGAGAAAGAACCGGTGTTTTTCAGTACCCAGAGTTCCGGCTCCTCATAGAGAGGGTCATGCTTCATCAAAGAGCCGGTACGGGTACCGCTGCGGCCGCCGATGAAGATTTTACCGCCGGAGGAACAATGTCCGGCCGTATCCCCGGCATCGCCCTTTACGGTGATGATACCACCGGCATTGAGCCAGCCCACATCAGCAGAGGTTGCCCCTTCCGCCACGATTTCCGTTCCCGGCAGGCACATGGAACCCACGCGCTGGCCGGCATTCGTCACATGGAAATGCAGGGTCTTTCCTGCAGGATGCCATAACGGGCCGCCGATATCATGCTGGCCGGAGGCCGCAATCTCAAATTCCGTTTCCCCGGCAGCTACAGCCTGACCGATAGCCAGCAGCAAATCCTGGGTGGACATACGGTCATGTCCCTGCATAGTATCTATTTTGAACATTATCGTATCCCCCTAATCAACAAACGTACTGAATCCCCAGTTTATCAGCGACAGCCTTATCCGTAGCCACCAGCGCATCACTGCGGCCGATAGGCAGAGAGCTGTTGCCAATGGGCGCCATGAGTTTTTTCAGCTCGGCATCAAAGGCCAGCACATAATCAACAATTTTCTGTGCGCCCTTATCTACATCCAGACGCTTCACCAGCCGCGGGTCCTGAGTACAAATGCCCATGGGGCACTTGCCTGTATTACAGGAGTTGCAGCGTCCCTGCTCATTGCCCACACAGCCCAGCAGCTGAATGAGTACCTTGCCGACAAAGACGCCGTTAGCACCTAAGCACATCAGCTTAAAGGCATCAGCAGCCGCATTGCCGGTCATGCCGATACCGCCGCCGCCATACAGCGGAATCTGCCCCTGCAGCCCCTGTTTGACAGCCGCCAGATAGCAGTCACGAATCTTGGATACCACCGGATGGCCGGTATGGTCAAGAGATACTTCGTTAGCCGCGCCGGTACCGCCCTGAATGCCGTCCAGAAAGAAGCCGCCGCAAATCTTATAGGGGTCGCGCAGCAAATTATTGTAGACGGATACAGAGGTAGCCGAAGCCGCGCATTTAATCGCGACCGGCACACGGAAGCCAAAAGCCGCATTCATGGACAGGTGCATTTTCTGTACTGATTCTTCGATGGAATAAAGGCCCTGATGGTTCGGCGGTGAAGCAAGGGTAGCCTTGGGTACGCCGCGGATTGCCTGTACATGCTCTGCAACCTTGGCACTGGGCAGCAGACCGCCGTCACCGGGCTTAGCCCCCTGACCGATTTTAATGAGAATCCCTGCCGGGTCAGTAACCATGTTCGGAATCGCCTTGATGATACGGTTCCAGCCGAAATGACCCGAGGCAATCTGAATGATGAAGTATTTCAGATAATCTGATGCCAGCAGTTTGCTGGGCATACCGCCTTCACCAGAGCTCATGCGCACCGGCAGGCCGCATTTCTCATTGAGATAGCCCACGGCGAGAGCCACTGCTTCCCATGCTCTGGTTGACAGGGCGCCGATGGACATATCGGAGAAAATCAGCGGATAAATCCAATTCACCGGCGGTGTCTTGGCGTCCGGGAGCAGCTTGCCGTCCTGTACCTTAAAGGGCAGTTTATTCGCCGGCAGAACACGGCCAAAGGGTGAACGGATATCAAAGGTATGACGGGCAGCGTCCAGTGAAGGGTCAGTCATCTGGGAGATACGTCCGACCACAATGCTGTCCAAAGTCCGCTGCGCATTGAGGTTTGTACGGCCGCCACGCTTGATAGGCCCGTTGTCCCTCGACAGCAACGTCTTGCGCGTATCCTGATTTCTCACCGGCCGGATAGCATTATTGGGACAGATTTTTTCACACATACCGCAGCCACGGCAGAAATCCGTCAGGCTGGCCACCTGTTTGATTATAGGCCGGGCTATATGCGTGTGCTGCGGCTGGGGCTGGCTGCCCTCAGATACCGTCAGGGACTGCCTTTGCACCTCCACCTTAATGGCCTTGAAGGAACAGCCGGCCACGCAGCTGCCGCACATGGTACAGCGCTCAGCGTGATATTCTATTTTCCAGGGCAGGTCATTGATGCCGATGTCCTGTGTTCTTACTGCTTCCATCTCTGTACCTCCAAGTCATTGTCGATAACCACAATTTCCCGTTCATTGGGATATATGTCCTGCGACTGGTCACGGTCGGGCATGATTTCATTTATGCCGCATACCTCCGAAGAAATAGCCACCATATTTTCATTGCGGCCGATTACCACCGGACGCAGCTTTTTGGAATCACAGCAGGTAATCATGCGGCAATCCGGCAGTACCCCGATAACCGTATTCGGGCCATTGATTTCCAAATTGGCCAAAGACTGGCGGATAGCCGTCAGGACCTCTTTATCCTCTCGCTGCTCACATTCTTCAAAGGGCAGCGGAGTGATTACATGCTTATAGTAAATCAGCGGCCATTTCAGCTCATGGTGGACGTAATGCAGGGTGTTCAGGAAGCACTGGGAATCTGATTCAAAACCGATATAGCCCCTGTGCAGAGAGGACTGAAACTCTTTATTCTTGGTATAGAAAGTGTTTTCCCCATTGGCACACAGGGTATAGCCCTGCAGGAAGAACGGGTGCGCAGCATAACGCACAATGTCATAGTTGGTATTCTGACGGCATTGCACCACGATGGACTTGGCAATAAGACAGCCGTTATCGTCCCAGAGATGGAAATAAGTAGCAATATCGCGAGGGTCGCCGATTTCCTTTAAGGTCAGCACATCGGGCCAGAAGGAATAGACAAAGCCATTGCCCGTTTCCGTCAGCAGCTTGCGCAAGGCCAAACGGGTGTCCAGCAGCAGGTTCTCCTTCTGCTCTGCCGTCATATCCGCAGCTTCTTCCGGATAATCATAATTACGGAAAATGTAATAGGGCATGGCCTTGATGTCCAGCCCCGGCTGTTTATCAGGAACAGGTATCCACTCCGCCAGAGGTACGAAGTTATGTGCATCCATATATTCCTCTACCAGCTGGGCACCGCGCTGGGTGCAGGCCAGCGACAGCAGCGGTTTGTCCTTGTACGGTGAGAATATCCCGTACAAATCCTGCATGACCATGGCAAAGCCGGAATTATCATGGCCTTCCTGCTGGGGAAGCATCAGGCGCAGCGCCTGCGATGGCTGGATAGGCACCTTGCTTTTTATCGAACCAATTCTGCACATATCTTTCGCTCCTTTGGTGATTGTATACTTAAATAGATACTTATGTCTTTATACACAACATACAAAGTGTAACACTGTTCATATTATATGTATCATATAAACTGTTGTCAATAAGCCTGTTTCTCAAAATTATACATTTATGGTTATCATAACCACTGTAAAATAGGGGATTACGCTATTGTTGTACGTATTTTTATGCAGATAATAGTATTTTTATGAAAACAACCATTTACATAATGACAAATATGTTATACCTATGAAGCCACTAAAAAAGCCCTATTTCACAAATTGCATAGGACTTTTTTTATTATATTACTTTTGTTATGTTATGTATTTTTTTACGGTATACATGAATACATAAATACATAGATTATCGGTAAATATCTTCCAGTCTATATATACTTGATGAGATTATTATAAGCATTGATTTTGTTAGTTATACCTGA
>JAGAYB010000093.1 GCA_017940705.1 Selenomonas sp.
CTGCTGAAGTGGTGAAGAAGCTCTTTATGATGGGGGTAATGGCAACCATCAATCAGGAAATCGACTATGATACGGCGGCGCTCGTGGCCTCCGAATTTGGCGTGACCTGTGAAGAACTGCCGCCCGATGCAGACCCGACGGAAATCCCCGAAATCGAGGATGACCCTAAATCCCTGAAACTCCGTCCGCCGGTGGTTACCGTTATGGGGCATGTAGACCATGGTAAGACCTCCCTGCTGGACAGCATCCGCAATACGCATGTATCCGCCCATGAAGCCGGCGGCATCACGCAGCACATCGGTGCTTATCAGGTAAACTGCAAGGGCAAGAAGATTGTCTTCCTCGATACTCCGGGGCATGAGGCGTTCACGGCTATGCGTGCCCGCGGCGCCCAGATTACGGATATTGCGATTCTCGTAGTAGCTGCCGATGACGGCGTAATGCCCCAGACCATCGAAGCCATCAACCATGCAAAATCCGCAAATGTGCCCATCATCGTGGCTGTCAACAAGATTGATAAGCCCGGTGCTAACCCCGAACGCGTGAAGCAGGAACTCATGGAGCATGGTCTTGTGCCCGAAGAGTACGGCGGTGATACCATTATGGTACCCGTATCTGCCAAGCAGCAGATTGGTATTGATGACCTTCTGGAAAACGTCCTGCTCGTAGCAGAAGTCGAAGAACTCAAGGCCAATCCGAACCGCGATGCCCGTGGTGTTATCATCGAAGCCAAGCTCGACAAGGGCCGTGGTACGGTGGCAACGGTACTCGTCCAGAACGGTACCCTGCGTATCGGTGATTCCGTTGTCTGCGGTACGACCTACGGTAAGGTTCGTGCAATGGTGGATGACAGAGGCAACAACGTCAAGAAAGCCGGCCCGTCCGTGCCGGTAGAGATTCTCGGCCTTAATGATGTGCCGGCTGCCGGTGATATTCTGGCGGTGCTCGAAGAAAAACAGGCGCGTTCCATTGCGGAAGCCCGTGTAGAACGCCAGCGCACCAACCTCATCAAGAGCAAGAAGGTATCCCTTGATGACCTGTTCCATCAGATTCAGGAAGGCGAAATCAAAGACCTCAATATCGTGGTCAAGGCCGACGTACAGGGTTCTGTCGAAGCACTCTGCGGCTCCCTGCTGAAACTCAACAAGAACGATGAAGTACGCGTCAGCGTGGTTCATTCCGGCGTAGGTGCTGTAAACGAATCCGATGTTATGCTGGCTTCGGCCTCAAACGCCATCATCATTGCCTTCAACGTGCGCCCGGATGCCAATGCGCGCCGTGTAGCCGATACCGAGGACGTAGATATCCGTACCTACCGTGTCATCTACGATGCCCTCAACGATGTGAAGGACGCCATGAGCGGTATGCTCAAGCCCAAGTACAAGGAAGTTGTACAGGGCCGCGTAGAAATCCGTCAGGTCATGAAGTTCTCCAAGGCGCTCGTTGCCGGTTCCTATGTTCTTGAAGGCAAGATTTTCAACAACTCCAAGATTCGTATTATCCGCGACAATATCGAAGTATTCGATGGTGAGATTGACTCCCTGCGCCGCTTTAAGGATGAGGTGAAGGAAGTAGCTGCCGGTTACGAATGCGGTATTTCCATCATCGACTATCGCGACTTCAAGGAAGGCGATATCATTGAAGCCTACACCATGGAAGAAATCGCCACGGATATCAACGAAGCCAATAAAGAAGCAGCCATCAGACATCAGCAGGAAGCTGCGGCCAAGGCTGCGCAGGAAAACGAGGAATAATGACTGAAACAGAAGTAGAAGGAGGTGCCGGTTTGTGGGACAGCTGCGTGTGGAAAAAGTGCAGGAACTGATGAAGCAGGAAATCAGTCAGATTATCCTGCAGGAACTGAAAGACCCGCGCATTGGCTTTGTCACCGTAACTTCCGTGGAATGCACGGGAGATTTACGGGAGGCCAAGGTCTATGTGAGCCTGATGGGCAGTGAAGCTCAGGTCAAGGCCTGCTGGATGGGGCTTAACAGCTCTCTGGGCTTTATTCGCCGGGAAATCGGCAAGCGGATTCGCCTGCGCGTTACCCCGGAACTGAGCTTTGCCCTGGATAAGTCGCTGGACTACAGCGCCCACATCCAGGAACTGCTCTTAAAAATCAAGGCTGAGTAAGGCGCAAGAAACACTGCCGAAGCCTCTGAGGAGTAAATATATGCAAATTTCATTGAAGGAAACGGCAGCGGAGCTGAAAGCAAAGCAGCGTATTGTCATTACCGCCCATGTGAATCCCGATGGCGATGCCATCGGCAGTTCCTTGGGACTGATGTATGCGCTGAAATCTTTGGGTAAGGAAGTGCAGGTTTTCATCGATGATGATATCCCGGCAGCATATTCTGTGCTGCCGGGATATGAGCTTATAGGGAAACCCGTAGACGGGCAAGATATCCCTGCCGACCTGCTGGTGGCAGTGGATGTGAGCCTTGACCGGGTGGGCAGAGTGGCCGAACTGTGCAAGGCCCCTGTCTTAAACATTGACCATCATATAACAAATGATGGTCAGGCCGATAAGCTCTATCTCGATGGCCGGGCTGCTGCGACTGCCGAAATAATTTATCAGCTGGTGAATGAACTGGCTGCAGATTGGAACAAGGATATAGCCATGTGCCTTTATCTGGGACTGGCTACGGATACGGGCTGGTTCAGATTTTCCAACACCACGCCTGAGACCATGAGGGCGGCGGCAGACCTGCTGGCCTGCGGTGTGGAGCCGCAGGTCATTTCCGAAGCGTTGGAACAGCGCCCCTTTGCCGAGGTGCAGAGCCTGGCTGCCGGCATGCAAAAGATTGAACTGCTGGCCGCAGGGCGGGTGGCAGGTGTCTGCCTTGACTATGCCGCCCTGCAGGAGCATGAAGCTCCCGAAGGGCTTATCGGCATGGTACGGGTGATTGAGGGCGTGGATATCGCCTTTACGCTGAAGGAAAAAGAACCTAATCTCTGCCGGGTAAGCCTGCGCTCCAAGGGCATTGACGTGACGAAGGTAGCCTTGCAGTTTGGCGGCGGCGGTCATGTACGGGCCGCAGGCTGCACTATCGAAAAAAACTGCGCCGAGGCCAGAACGCTGCTGATTGCGGCGATTATGCAGGTGCTGGAGGCTGAATCGTGACGGAGGGGCAGCCGCTGAGCGGCTTCCTCAATATCTTAAAGCCGCCCGGCATGAGTTCGCATGATGTAGTGGGCTATGTGCGCCGGGTGCTGCATACCAAAAAAGCCGGTCATGCCGGCACCCTTGACCCGGCGGCGGCAGGTATATTGCCGATAGCTGTCGGCAAGGCCACCCGGCTTATAGAGTATCTGGAGCTTACCGATAAGACATATCGGGCAGAAATTAAGCTGGGCATAGCCACGGACAGCGGTGACGACACGGGCAGGATTTTGACAAGTCAGGCTGACTGGCCGGATTTTGACTTGTCAACGCTGCAACAGGTGCTGGCACAGTTTACCGGGAAAATCCGGCAGACGCCGCCTGCGCATTCTGCCATCAAAATCAATGGGCAGAAGGCCTGCGATTTATTGCGGTCAGGCAGGACGGTGGAAATGCCCAGCCGGGAGGTAACGATTTACCGCCTTGACCTGCTGGCGCATACCCATGATATGCTGCGTATTGATACCGATTGCAGCAAGGGCACATACATCCGCAGCCTGTGTCAGGATATCGGCAAGGCGCTGGGCGTACCTGCCACCATGGCTTTTTTGCTGCGGCGGCGAGTCGGTGACTTTACGCTGGATAATGCGCTGACTTTGGAAGAACTGGCCGAGGCTGGCGCTAAGGCGCTGCTGCCTGCGGAGGATTTTCTGGGCAGTATGCAGCGCTTTGACTTGAACCCCCAGAGGGAAAAGGCCTTTTGCAACGGTCTTTCCAGCACCGTGCGGAATTTCACGGCGGCTACGGAAAGGCTGCGCGTGTTTGCCGCCGGTCATTTTATCGGCATTGGCCGCTATGATAAGGAAAGAGAAGAACTTTTGCCGGTGAAGGTAATTGGGCGGTGAATGGTTTGGAAGTATACAATAAACTGATAGATTTGACAAAAAAATATCCCCGGCTGACGGTGGCTTTAGGGATGTTTGACGGTGTGCATATCGGCCATC
>JAGAYB010000094.1 GCA_017940705.1 Selenomonas sp.
TCTACGCCCATGCCGTTTTCAGATACATACCAGGGAATATTGTCGTAGTTGTCCCGGATATTGATGGCGATATCATAGATTGCCTGCGGATAAATCTCCCAGCCGCGATAGGGATTCATCCGCCGTCCCGGCATTTCATAAGGCGCAAAATACTTCTCCGGCAGCCAGCCCTCAGCATCATTAAAGTCTGTCTGCGCCTGCGCACGGAAAGGCTGATAATAATTAACGCCCAAAAAGTCTACAGTATTTTCCTGTATGAGTTTCAGTTCCTCCGGCGTGCTTTCCCAGAGCACCCCGTCCCTGTGCAAAATTTCCACCAGCCGCTGCGGAAACTTCCCTTTTACAGCAGGGTCAAGAAAGGCTTTGTTCTTAAAGGTTTCCGCAAAATCAGCAGCCGCTGCATCTTCCGCAGAGTCTGAACGCGGATAAGCCGGTGTCAGATTGATGACTATGCCGATACGCCCCCCCTGACGTTTGCACGCAGACTGGCGGAAGCGCTCAATAGCCATAGCCGAAGCAAGATTGAGATTATAAATGCACTGCACAGCTTTTTTTCCATCCACCAGCAGAGGATAGTGGAATTTATACAAATACTCGCCTTCTGCCACAACCATGGGTTCATTGAAGGTCGTCCATTCCTTCACCCTGTCCCCAAAAAGCGCAAAGCATTTTTCCGCAAAATCGGCAAAGAGTTCTACAACCTTCTTATTCGTCCAGCCGCCATATTTCTCATAAAGCTCATAAGGCAGGTCGAAATGATGGAGATTCATAACGGGACGAATGCCCTGCCGTAAAAATTCATCAATGACTTCATTGTAGAAGCGCACACCATCATCATCCGTTTCCCCGGTTTCCAAATCACGGATTAAACGCGACCACTGAATAGAGGTGCGTACAGAATTTAAGCCGGCTTCTTTCATCAGCGCGATATCCTGACGGAAATCATTGTAAAAATTCGATGCCGTATTCGGGCCAACCCGGTCAAAAAATGCACTCTGATCCTGATCATACCAATAATCAAAGATGTTGCGGTGTGCTTTATGAAAACGGCCTTCGGACTGCGGCCCGGAAGTTGCTGCCCCCCACCAGAAGCCTGACGGGAATTGATACTTTTTTGCCATACAGATTATCCCTTCTTCACATCTTCATATAAGTCAATCATCAATTTTGCCATATCCCGTACCGCCAGCGAAGTCATAAAATGATCCTGTGCATGTATCAGCAAAATGCTTTTCTCCACGGGCTGCCCGTCACATTCAGCACTCATCATCGCCGTCTGAATATCATGCGCCTTGCCGATTTCCTGTCCGGCAGCCTCAATCGCCTGCCGGGCTTTTTCTATGTCATGATCCTTGGCCAAAGCCTGCACAGCCTCAATCACCGTTGACCTGCCCGTCCCCGAATGCAAAATCAGCTGCATGGACTGTTCCAGCGTTTTCTCATCCATTCCTTATTCTTCCTCCGTATCCTTAATCTTGTTTCCCGCTATGACAAATGGCGCATAAATGCAAATGTCCATCACCAGCCAGACAAGCTGCAATATACCACCTGCCAGCGAGCCTGTCCCGATGGTACCGCCAAAGAACAGCGGCATCGTCCAGGGAACAACGTATTTGAAAATCGGCACCAGCCCTGCTGACACAGCCAGCCACCCAACAATGGTATTCGCCAGCGGTGCCAAAATATACGGCACCAGCAAAAGCGGATTCAATACGATAGGCAGACCAAAGGCAATGGGCTCCTGAATATTAAACAGCATTGCCGGGAAACCCACCTTGGCTACTGCGCGCCAGCTTTCCCGCTTGGAAAAGAGGAAAATGGCAATGAGCAGCCCCAGCACATGCATAAGCCCTGCTTCAAAAAATCCATTGGAGAAAATATAAGCCGCGTCCCCCGACTGATTGGCCAGCTGTGCCGGCATATAAACCATGTTCTGAATGGCAGCCGTCACATTATGACCATGAATGCCAAACCACCAGAAGAACCAGACAATTCCCTGATAGAGAATAGAAAAGCCGATACCTTGGGAAAAGCCCATCAGCGGAGCCTGAATCAAGGCATAAATCAAATCATTAAGCGCCTTGCTGCCCATAAACTCCATCTGGGTCAGGAAGGTAGCAAATAAGGTGAACACAAACAGTGTGATAAATACCGGCATCAGCACGGCAAAGGAATTCGCCACAGCTGGCGGCACCGTTTCCGGCATCTTAATGGTAAGCCTATGATTCTTCGACAGATTGATGAACATCTTAGAAGAAATCGTTGCTACAATAATGGCTGTGAGCACAGCCTTATTACCAAAGTAGGACAAATCAAAAGCCCCTACATCCCCCACACTCTGCGGCGTGACGATGATAAAGGCACCTAAGGCCGTCAGCGCATTGGCAAAGGGGTCACCGCCCCAGATTGTTCCTAAACGATAGGAAAAAGCCGCCACGAGCAGAAAGGAAAATACACCAAAACCAACTGTTACGACATTGTTGCATAAGCCCTGAATAACCTGTATATTCCGTACAAACTGCGAATTTTTATAAGCTTCACCGGCTGTATCCAAACCAGTAATAGAAGCTCCCAGGTTAAGGCCGTTGGCCCCCATTACCGTTCCCCAAGGGTCTAAAAGCACCCATTGGATAATCCCAAAGAAGGAACCGACAATAATAAATGGCA
>JAGAYB010000095.1 GCA_017940705.1 Selenomonas sp.
CCCGCCCTTGTAGCCCTTGCGCTGAATGATGACGGCTTCGAAGTAATCGTCCTCGCGGACTTCGCCCTCGCGCTCCGCCTTGGCACGCACTTCAATGCCGTCATATTGCTCGTAGGGCAGCTGGCTGCGGCAGATGGCATCCATGATGGTCGCACACTGCTTGCCTTCATTGTAGAAGCGCAGCTTCTTGGACAAAACAAGGCTGTTTTCATCCTTGCTCAAGAGTTCCACCGGGCTGCTTGCATCCACGCGGATGTCTTCCGTGCCCAGATAGGACAAAAAGAGTCTCGTCACGCAGATGACAATCAGGATGACGAGTAACACTATGGTCAAAAAACTCACGATAATTCCTCCCTAGAATTCCCTGTTTATTTTTCTTTATTTTGCGCCTCTGCCGCTGCTTTTTCTTTTTCCATAGCAGCCTGCAGACGCGTAAGATACTTTTCCGGCAGACGGGTGATATGGCCCGTCTCCTTGCTGGTGTAGACGTTCTGGGATTTGCCCGTCACCAGCACTTCCCCGGTCTCCTTCCGCAAGATGCGGTATTTGAAACACATCTTGACCTTGGTAAGAGCCGTAGCCGTGGTTTCAATGATGAGGTTATCATCAAACTTGCCCGGAGAAACGTATTTGGCGCTGATGTCCGTAATGGGGAACACATAGCCGTCATCCATCATTTCCGTAAGCGTAATGCCAATCTCGCGCAGGTAGGCCACGCGGCCGATTTCAAACCAGCGGATGTAGTTGGCGTGATGAACCACCGCCATGGCGTCCGTGTCGTAGAAGTTTACATGATGTTCGATATTTACTGGCACAAGAATTCCTCCTTAACACTTTACGCACAATGTATAGACTAGAACAAAAACACCGTAAAGTCAAGTTATGAATGCCTTAAATCCGGTACATCTTCTCCAGCCGGGAAAGGCAGTTTTCCAGCCGTTCCAGCTCCACCACATCCGTGACCTGACGGCCGGAGTAAAAGTACGTGACCGTCTGGGGATTGTGCTCCAGCTGATTGCGCTCCTTGAGGCGGCGGATAAGTTCCCGCACCGTGCCCTCATTGCCGTCCACAAACTGCACATTGTCCGGCAAAAGTTCCCGCAAGGTGTCCTTGAAGTAGTTGAAGTGCGTGCAGCCCAATACCAGCGAGGAGTATTTGCCCAAGTCAAATTGCGATAGTTCCCCCCGCAGGTAATCCGTCACCGCCGGAGAATTGAACTCCTGCCGCTCGGCAAAGGTCACCAGCTGCGGCAGGGCTAATCTATCCACCAGATGGTCCTTATCCACCTTTTCAATCAAAAGTTCCATCTTGCGCCCCTTTACGGTAATGGGCGTTGCCGTCACCAGCACGCGTTTCGTGCCGTCCATATCCAGCGCTTTCTTGGCCGCCGGCTCCATGCCGATAATGGGCAAATCATAACGGCGGCGCATCTCCGCCACCGCCACCGAGGTTGCCGTATTGCAGGCCACCACAATGGCCTTTACATCCTGTTTCAATAAGAAGTCAAAGGCCTCGCCCACAAATCTTTGCACATCCTCCGTGCTCTTGGTGCCGTAAGGAACATTATCCTCATCGGCATAGAATATAAACTCCTCATGGGGCAGAACCTTCATAGCATGATGCAGTACCGAAAGGCCTCCCATGCCGGAATCAAAAAAGGCAATTTTCAACGCCCTCAACTCCTAAATGCTACTTTAATATAACAACGTATGATAGTATAACGCAAAGAACATCTTTTGACAAGGTCACAAAATACCCTCCCCCGCTTCGCGAGGGAGGGCATTTTACTATTCGGTTAATTGTTTTTAGTTCCATTTACCATGAATAGAATGTTTCAGGGTATAAGGCGTATTTTCCAGAGCAGGTATCTCACTATCCTCAAAGTGGATATTGCGGTTTACAGTTGAGTGCGCCGGCAGATTACCATTCAAATATTCCCGCTTAGTAAACGTGCCCACGGGATTGCCATTGCTGTCCTTCAGAGTCAGCGTGAAATCAATATATTCAAAGTAATACCGACGGTCACTATTATTCACCAGCAACACCAGCACATCCGCAACACCTTGACGAGCCATAGCCTTAGCATCGCCACTGATTTCAACGGTAATGAGTTTGTTATTGCCCAGATTGCCGTTAGCCTGCAAAAAGCATAAGAAAGCTTTCGGGGTAGTATCATAAATATAGCGCTTCATTATCTCATGATAATAATCGCCATCATTCCCCTTATCATATACACCATCAGGCATTCCAGAGCCGTATTCCTTGCACACTAGGGTATTTCTCCCCCGAAACTTTCTAACAGCATATAGTTCCCCATTATCATACATGGTAAACTCATGGGTGTTGGAATTATAGTCAAAAGTAAAATATTCACTACCACCACTAGTTTTCACAATGTACTTACCTTTATCAGATTTATCATTATAATCAAGGATATACGTATCGCCGCTCTTATCGGTAAAATGTATCGCCGCATCCGCCACTGTGGATGAAACCACCATAACCAATGCCAACAGCCAAGTCAGTACCATTCCCTTAGTCAATGAGTTTTTCATTTCAACATTCCTCCCTGTGATTTTCCTTAACTTCTTTTGTTTCTATAGCTTCATGGGTAGCGCTTTTTGCAATACCCGAAACTTCCTTAAGCTTTGCACAAATCCCGTAAACAAACATACCTGTAAGTATTGGTGTTCCAAAATTGTCCATAATATTTTGGGCATATTCATAGTGCTCAGTTACGTAGTTTACATATCCTCTAGTTACAGAATAATTATCGAAAATACTAGTACATCCCCAAATAAACAGGGCACCCCCCGATATACAAATATATTTACAATACTTATTCCCATCTATTGCTTCTGCCTCTTGTAAATATGCCACAGCTACAGCTGCAAACATATTGGTATAAATTGACTTCAGCCAATCTATACCAGTTAGGAATAGATTATGCACAACAAAAACACTACACCACGACAACAGGATTAAAGTGAACAGTAATTTGTATTTCCTGTACTTTTTTTCTACTATCCAATAATCTCCCGGGCATAACGACCGAAATTCTTTTAACATTGCCCGAAAAATAACTCTTTCAATAAGGAAATACAAAAATATGAATAATCCCACAGAATAAAATAAAAACATAAGGCTTTGTTCCAGTGTTCTCACATGTGTCTCCGTATTATTTCATATTTCAATATACTTTTTCCCTATCCTATCACATTGTCCCCCCCTGTCAATCATCATTCCACCATCAAAAGACAATCTCTTTTCCCCTGCAAGAACTATTATTTGTGTCTTTGTTCAATGCAATCTACTCACTTTTTCCTTGACAGCCAAGCCCCCCTAATGCTATGCTTATACTGTTTGTTATGGAGAGGTACTCAAGTGGTTGAAGAGTCCGGTCTTGAAAACCGGTAGGCTGTAACAGGTGCGTGGGTTCGAATCCCACCCTCTCCGCCATAACGGAGTGGTACTCAAGAGGCTGAAGAGGACGGTTTGCTAAATCGTTAGGCTGGGTAACCGGTGCGGAGGTTCGAATCCTCTCCACTCCGCCACTTTGAATTTTTAGAGCTGCAAATCTTGCGGCTCTTTTTTGTTTCCCTGAACGCGTTCCACGGACATCACAGGTATGCAAAAAAGGCTCCGCAAACGCGAAGCCTTAAATCCCGATGGAGCTGATTATAGGATTCGAACCTACGACCTGCTCATTACGAATGAGCTGCTCTACCAACTGAGCTAAATCAGCAATATAAAATGGAGCTGATTATAGGATTCGAACCTACGACCTGCTCATTACGAATGAGCTGCTCTACCAACTGAGCTAAATCAGCAACGTAGTTGCTCTCGCAACCAACACATAATATTATATGCGAGAGCCTGCTGACTGTCAATCATTTTTTTTAAAATCTTTTAAGACCGCACCAGCCGTCCTCGTTATTCCAGAATACCTGAGCGCGCCAATCCATGCGGCCATAGCCGTCATAACTGGTCACGATCAGCTGCTGGTTCTCGATGGTGGATTTCAGCTGATGCCAGCGGTCGGTACGGAACCCCAGATTAGCAAAGCTGTTCCATGATACATAGGTCGTCCAGACACCGATATGTTTGCCTACCAGCCAATAGCCGCAGCTTTTATGGTTCCGGGTAGCGCTGATTTCAAACAGGCGCTTAGCCGGGTCAGTGGTCTCTATAGCCCGGACGCTGAACTCCACGCCGCTCTGAATGCCGTCAAAGCTGCTGAAGGACAGGAAATCCTGCTTGCCATCAGCACTCATCAGGCGCAGCACCTTGCCGTCAGAAACGAATTTGACCTTGGCACCATCCTGGTCACTGGCCGTCACCGTTTTGCTGCCAATCGTCATCTCCTGACTTACGCCGGTGACGCTCATGGCATCCGCCGTTGGCGCCCCACAAATAAACAACGATGCTGCCAAAGCACCTGCAAAAGTTTTTACCAATCGATTCATAAATGAAACACCCCTTATAAATTATCTCTTAAATAATATTCAACACTCCTTTCCATATTCCTCCTACCTATCGCAGTTAAATTATGTTACAATGAATTTGTAGAAACAGCATTTGTAAGCGGAGGATTATATGCGCAATCTGCGGATACTCGTGATTGACAATTCCATAACCTTCAAGGACGCTCTGGTACAGGAACTGAACCGCCGCCTGCCTCCCGGCAGCTTGGTAGAACACGCCTCGCAGCCTGTAGAGGCGCAGGGAAAACTCTCCCTGTTTCAGCCCACCATCATCCTGCTGAACTTTGCACTGGCCTCTGCCATCGTGAATCATGAAAAATTTCTGCCGCTGCTGGTAAAATCGGCGTCCAATATTCCCATCATCACTTACGGAATGCTGGACAGCAGCCACGACACAGCCAAAAGGCTGGGCGCCGCCCTTTACATAAAAAAACCGCCCACGGGCCAGCCCATGAACGGTTTTTTTGATGCCATCATCGGCAACATTCTAGTCTTGCAAACGCAAAAGAAGCCCACTAATACCGATATCGGCACAGGCGCTATGGTCACAAGGGAAATCTGGCGGTCCACCAAGCCGGCAGCCTCCCAGACGACAGAAAACTCCGCAGCGCTCTCCAGACACATATCACCGCAAATTACGGAGCCCTTTATCACCTCTGCTACCAATAAAAATAACATAAACCTCATCGCCATGGGGGCCTCCACCGGAGGAACCGAGGCTCTTTCCAAGGTCATTCAGGGATTGCGGCCGCCGCTGCCGGGGATTGTCATCGTCCAGCATATACCGCCCATGTTCTCCAAGCTGTTTGCCGACCGTCTGAACCATGAAAGCAAATTCACCGTCAAGGAAGCTGTCAGCGGCGATGTGGTCATGCCCAATCACATCTACATCGCGCCCGGCGGCAAACACATGACCGTAAAACGCATGGGCAGCCAGTACATGCTGGAATGCAAGCCGGGGCCGCCGGTACACAGCGTCTGCCCCTCAGTGGATGTGCTCTTTGACTCCGTAGCCGCCGAGGCCGGCAGCCGCGCCATGGGCGTTATCCTGACGGGCATGGGCCGCGATGGTGCCGACGGGCTCCTGAATATGCGCCAGCAAGGCTCGCATACCTTAGGACAGGATGCCTCTACGGCCACCGTCTACGGTATGCCCAAAGCCGCCTATGAGGCCGGCGCCGTGGAACAGCAGCTCCCCTTAAATACCATTCCTCTGGCTATTTTAAAATTGGCACAATAAAAGCAGTGATTTAACCGACGAAATCACTGCTTTTTTATTGTGCCACTTACATCACGCCTGCGGATAAATCCGCTTGGTCAGGGCTTTAGCGGTAGGCGTTGTCGCAAGGCCTCCTTCGCTGGTTTCGCGCAGGCTTTTGGGCAGGGCTTTGCCAATGCGGTTCATGGCGTCAATGACCTCATCCACGGGAATTACCGACTCCACCCCGGCAAGGCTCATATCAGCCGCCAGCATAGCCTCCACGACAGCAAAGCCATTGCGCTTGACGCAGGGGACTTCCACCAGCCCTGCCACCGGGTCGCAGACCAGCCCCAGCAGATTTTTGATAGCCAGAGCCGTGGCATTGCCTACAGTCTCAGGACTGCCGCCAGCCAGTTCCGCCAAAGCGCCTGCCGCCATTCCGGCGGCTGTGCCGCACTCGGCCTGACAGCCGCCCTCCGCCCCGGCAATGGAGGCGTTCTGGTCAACCACCATGCCGATACCGGCGGCGGTAAAGAGCGCCATGACAATATGCTCGTCCTTGAGCTTTTTCTGCTGCCGGGCAGCGTACAGGGCGGCCGGCACTATACCGCAGGAACCTGCCGTGGGGCAGGCCACAATCCGCCCCATCACGGCATTGACTTCGCTGATGCCCACCGCATAAGCCGCTGCCGCCAGTACCTGCGGCCCCATATAGCCTTTGTCCTGATAGTCATAAAGCCGTTTAGCGTCACCGCCGGTAAGACCGCTCAGAGATTTTTCCTGATTGGCAATGCCCCGTTCAATGGCGGCTTTCATCACCTGCCAGTTTTTTTCCATAGCGGTGATAATATCGCCCCTTGACTGCTGGCTCGTATGGATTTCATGCTGAATTACAATTTCATGCAGGGGAACCTGCTGCTCCCCTGCCAAAGCGATAAGCTCCCCTATGGTATTAAAATTGACCACGTTATTCTCTCCTACATCTTAAATAGCCGGTATAGCAAAGGCGTAATCCACGGCATTGCTGTCCTGACACCGTGCCACCACGTCCGCGGCCGGTTCTTCGTCCAGCTCCATAATCATCATGGCGGTTTCTCCCCGGTTCTGCCGGGACACGCGCATAAAGGCGATATTGACCCCTGCCTCCGCCAGCAGCTTGGTCACCTGAGTAATCACCCCGGGGCAGTCGTGATGAATGGTAATCAGCGCCGGATACTGGCCGGTGAGTTCTACATTATAGCCGTCGATATTCGTTATCCTGATATTGCCGCCCCCGACAGACGCTCCCCTGACTCTGGTGGTGCGTCCGCCAGCTCCTGTCAGATAGATGACGGCAGTATTGGGATGAGCATCCTCGATGGTCACCGTCTGAAAACTGTAGTCTATCCCCTTCTGGCTGGCGATGTCCAAAGCATCACGAATGCGCTCGTCCTCGGGGGCAAAGCCTAAAATGCCGGCGATGAGCGCCTTATCCGTGCCATGCCCCCGATAGGTCATGGCAAAGGAACCGTGGAGGTTTATTTCCGCCCTGACCGCCTCTTCCCCGAGAATCTTTCGGGCCATAAGCCCCAGACGTACCGCGCCTGCGGTATGGGAGCTGGATGGGCCTATCATCACCGGCCCTACAATGTCAAATACTCCGTGCATTTATCATTCTCCTTGCGGCAAAAAGAGCTGTCCTCATTAACTGAGGACAGCTTTTCACCCGAAAATTTATTACTTTATCAGACCATGACGGCGCAGGGAATCCTCCAGCTGCTTTTCATGCTGCGGCTCCATTTCACTAAGCGGCATGCGCAGAGGGCCTGCGGCATAGCCCAGCTTGCGCATGGCAACCTTTACGGGAATGGGGTTTACTTCGCAGAAGAGCGCGTCAATGAGGTCGGCATACTCAACCTGCAGCTGTTCTGCCTTTTTCGTATCCCCATCAAAGAACGCCTGACACATATCATGGGTTTCCTGCGGCGCTACATTGGACAGCACGGAGATAACGCCCTGACCGCCCAAAGACAAAATCGGCACAATCTGGTCATCGTTGCCGGAATAGATAACAAGGTCATCACCTACTGCGGCACGCAGGCGCAGGATTTTGGAAAGGTCACCGTTTGCTTCTTTAACAGCCACAATATTGGGGTGCTTGGCAAGCTGCACATAGGTATCCGTAGCAATGGCCACACCGGTACGGGAAGGCACATCGTAGAGAATAATGGGGATGTTTACCGCATCGGCAATAGCCGTATAATGCGCAATCAGGCCCTTCTGGGTGCATTTATTGTAGTAGGGCGTAACCACCAGCAGGGCATCAGCGCCGACGCTTTCCGCATACTTGGACAGTTCCACGGCGTAGGACGTTTCGTTAGAGCCTGTACCGGCGATAACAGGTACACGCCCCTTTACATGGTCAACAGCAAATTTTATCGCTGCGCGGTGCTCCGCGTCACTCATGGTAGCGGATTCACCCGTTGTCCCCGTGATGATAATGGCATCGGTGTGGTTCTTTATCTGGTCGTCAATGATACGCCCCAGCTCGTCAAAATTGATACCGTCCTCGGTATATGGCGTAATGATTGCCACTCCGGCACCACGGAAAATCGGTTTTTTCATGAAAAAGCCTCCCCCTACGAATTGTTCTTGTTTTCGCTGTCTTTAATTATCACATGACAGACCGGGAAAGTCAACGCTGTAATCTTCCCCGGGCATTTCCTGCACCATATTCAGCAGGCTTTGCATTTG
The DNA here is from genome assembly GCA_017940705.1 of Selenomonas sp. Next base: position 8,420 of record JAGAYB010000095.1, read on the forward strand.
TCCATGGCTGAGCGTACCACCGATTCCGGTACGTCATTGCGGCAGCCAACCTGACCGATGCTCTCCATCAGCACCCAGTTCACCCTGCCTCCCACGGTCTTTTTGTCATGGAATATATCGCCGTACATCGCGTCAACTGTTACGGACTCTGCCTGCAGCGGAAGCTTGTAATCGGTGATTAGGGCTTCCAGACGCTGCACCTCGTCCTCGGTGATAAGCCCCAGCTGACGGCTGATATCTGCCGCCCCTGCCATGCCGATGGCCACGGCTTCACCATGATTATACCGCGTATAGCCTGTCTCCTTTTCAACAGCATGGGCAATGGTATGGCCGAAATTTAAAATCCGCCGCAAGCCTGCCTCCTGCTCGTCCTGACTAACAACGGCTGCCTTTATCTCACAGGAACGGGCGATAATATGCGTGATTTCCGCAGGCTCCCGGGCGATGATTTTACGCTGCCGCTCTTCGAGGTAACGGAAAAAATCCTTGTCGTAAATTACACCATACTTTATAACCTCGCCCAAGCCGGTAGCCATTTCCCTCTCCGGCAGGGTTTTCATGACGTTGAGCTCCATGAAAACCGCCTGAGGCTGGTAAAAGGCGCCAATGAGGTTTTTTCCCAGCTGATGATTTACCGCCACCTTGCCGCCCACGCTGGAATCCACCTGCGCCAGCAGGCTGGTGGGCACCTGTACAAAGGGCACGCCGCGCATATAGGTCGCCGCGATAAAGCCAGCCAAATCACCGACAACACCGCCCCCCAGCGCAAAGATGGGTGACTTTCTGTCCAGTCCCAATTCAATCGCCCTGGTGTATAGTTCATCAGCCTGTTTTAAAGATTTAGAGCTTTCACCGGCCGGAATCACAGCCATTGCTGTCTTTAAGCCAGCCTCCTGCAGCAGCGACTGCAGCCATGCACCGTAAAGGGGGCCGACATTGGTATCTGTGATAATCAGCCCCTGACCGGAAAAGGACGCCTTCCTTACAAATTCCTTTATCTCTGCCTCTATGCCATAGCCGATAAAGATATCATAGCTTTTCGGCCCCAGTTCCACTCGTACTTTACGCATGCAGGACACCTCTTATCTTTAAAGTCTTGGTGATGGTCTCCACCACCTGCAGGGGAGACAAATTGCTGGTATCTACAGCAAAATCGGCCTGCTCGTAAAGGGACGCCCGTTCCTGCAGCAGCTTCTCCACTGCCTCCCGGCGGTCACCCTTATCAGCGCCATCGAGAACAGGCCTCGTCCCTCTGGCCTGCGTGCGTTCCAGTACCGCTTCCACGCTGGCTTTCAGGCAGACTATCGTACCGCTCTGCTTAAGCGCTGCCATATTTTCCGGATTTTTCACCGTACCGCCGCCTGTAGAGATAACGGCATTGCGCCGGGAGGCCAGCCGCAGAGCCAGCTCATGCTCCAGCTGA
>JAGAYB010000011.1 GCA_017940705.1 Selenomonas sp.
CTGCTGGTAATATCCGCCGTGGACAGATGCAGGCTGCCCACATTCACCTGTGCCCCGTCCCCAAACAAAATGCCGTTGGGGTTAATCAGATAGACATTGGCGGCACTGCCCGTTATCGCGCCATAGATTTCCGACGCATTATTCCCCGTTACCACATTGAGGTAGGTATTGCTGCCCCCAAAGTTCACCGTCTCCTCTTTGGCAATGGAAAAATCCTGCCAGGTAAGCAGATTGTTGGTCACGGAGCTGGCAATCTCCATAGTGTTACCTGTGGTAGTTATGGTTGCCGTCCCCGATGCTCCGCCTGTCGGCATAGCCTGCGCCGCCGGCATAATGCTGAACGCCCCCGCCATAATCGCCGCAAGTATTCCATAACGCGCCTTGCGGGATAATTTTTCAGTCCTTTTCATTTTCCTCAATCCTTTCCAGCCATTCCACGCATAAAAGCCTTCCTGCTGAAGTGAGTGAGCATACGAAACTCACCCACCTCAACAGGAAGGCCCATAAACATCCTGATGCATTTGTTGATAACTGCCTACTGCTAAGAGACAGCCGCCCCCCCCGAAAGGACAGTTTCAGGCATAAAAAAAACGCACAATATTTCTAATCTTTCCCACGCCTGTGCCTTCATGCCGTCCCCTCCTTTTCGCGGGTGAACCATCTTCAACCATAACTGTAAATACTAATTCGCTCCCCCTGCAGCAAATTCCTGCCACGGGGAAAAATTAAATATTCATATAATTTATATCGGCAAAATTTCCCAAAACTTAAGCCCTGTCTCTCATACTTGCCTGCCAAAGCGATTGACACGACATTCTTATCTGCTCTACTTATTGCGTTGCTGTTTGGCGGTCTAAATTGCCCTCAGAACTGAGGTGCTCGCCTATGAATGAGTTAATCGTTGTTTTACTCTTAATCCTGCTCATTCTCATAGAGATAAAAAAATAAACCGCTCCTAGTTTGGCCACTGTAGCGGTTTATAACATAATGTTTCAACTGTGAGGGTGACCGCCAGGCGGCACCTTCTTTATGTTCATTATAGCATTTGCCCCCTAAATTGGCAAATGCTATTTTTATGATGATCTCACTTTGCCATAAGCACCGCACGATACTGTGCCCGTTTATCCTCAGGAATCTTCAATGCGGACATTGCTGCATCAACATCCAGATTCATGGCTAACATAAGATTTTTGATCAGTTCTATACTGGTCATATCACGCCCTTCTGCCTTTCCTTTATTCAGTATCTTCTTTGCCGGATAATCCAGAATTTTACCGCCCATAATCTTTGTCACGCCCTCTCTTACCAATTTGCTATCGCGCGCAAGGCTGCGTACCACTTTTTTACCCATATCCAGAATTGACTGTTTCGTATATTCGTCCAGTTCGCCACTTTCCGTCATAACATTCAGCCTGTCACAAATATGCCGATATTCAGCCAGCAATAACTGCAGCTGACTTTTATCTTGCTCATAGACCTTGAAGCGGCTTTCGTGTGTAAAAATATAGAACGGAATCAGATAATACAATTTCTTGGCAAAAATTTCATCTATGCTGTACTTCTTCACCTTCAAGACCGGTATCTCATACTCCGCCGTAGTCCCCGGCGTTTTTATCCGTACCAGCATGGTGTCCGGCATATCTTCATACTGCCGCAAATAGAGCAATGCCGAATGCGGAAACGCCACTTCCAGCACATTGTCCACAATTTTCCCCGCAGACAAAGCTATCTGGGCATCATACTCGAACATCCGCAGTAACATGGTATTATCCTTCGTCGATTGGATTTCGTAATGATACTTCTTTATGACATCCCCCTTGATGACATAAAAACTGGAATCGGTTATCCGTTTCCTCTGTTTGCCGTTCTGCTGCTGAATGTACAGCTCATTGGGCTGAAACACAATCCGTTCCGTGCCATCATAATGTTCACCAAACATTTCATTTATCACGGGAAGTATCAGTTGACTGCAATCATATAACAAAGTATGCCCAACATCATCATACGGTGTCGAAGTATATCCCATAAACACAGCCTCCCTATGCCTATATTCTAACATATCAGTGCGCTTTTTTCTAGGAAAAAGGCTTCTTAGCACATCGCTGTAACGTACACACTAAGCCCGAGGGGGCTGGTCGTGTTTTTCCGCAGCGTTTGACAAGCCTGTCTAAGCAGAGGAAAAGTATTATCCATCCCGGGGCGCCTTAACACCACGATGTAAACCTCGCAGTATTTTATTTTTTTGCAAACACCCACATATAGCCTGCAAAGTCCGTGTCAATCTTCTCCACGCCTAAGCCGTTATACATGAGTTCATCACCATAGAAGACCTGCCCCGTCATTTGCAGGGATTTTTCGCCGCCGAAGTCCATGCTTGTGCGCTGTGCCGGCAGGTAATCAACCAGCTGGTATTCAGCATCTGTCTCCAATGCCGTCAGCTGCAATTTGCGGATAGGCGTTGCCGGTTCGGCCAGGGTCTTGAAATAGAGCACGACAACCTCTTTGCCATCCTGACTTACAAACTGCCAGGCCGTTTCGTTTTTCGTCCCGGCAAAGGGTGTCAGCAGACGGTAGAACCTGCCCAGCTGCAAGGTAGGACGCAGGCGTTTATAGAGAGCAACGTGCTTTTTGACCTGCTCTTTTTCGTCTGCGCTCATGCGCGTAATATCCAGCTCGTAGCCAAAATCCCCGGCAAAGGCGCAGAGGGTTCTCGTCTGCAGGCTCGTGACACGGCCTACCTGATGGTTCGGCGTCACCGACACATGAGCGCCCATGGTAAGCGGTGGGAACACATAGCTGGTACCGCTTTGAATCGACAGACGGCAGACAGCATCGGTGTTGTCGCTCGTCCATGTCTGGGGCATATAGTAGAGCATACCGGCATCAAAGCGTCCGCCGCCGCCGGAACAGCTTTCCCAAAGCACATCGGGGAATTTTGCCGTCAATCGTTCCAGTATGCTGTAAAGCCCCAGCACAAAACGGGTTTTCGTTTCGCCCTGCCGCTCTGCAGGCAAGGCTGCCGAAAACGCCTCCGTCAGGTGGCGGTTGAAGTCCCATTTCACATAATCAATCTCTGCCGATGCCAATACGTCCCTCACGGATTTTACGATATAATCGCAGACTTCGGGACGGGACAAATCCAGTACCAGCTGATGACGGCTAAAGCTGTTCTTGTAATCCGGCACATGTAGAATCCAGTCGGGATGTGCGCGGTAAAGCTCAGAATCTACGGAAATCATTTCCGGTTCGAACCACAGGCCGAATTTCAAGCCGCGTTTATGGGCAGAGGCTGCCACGCCTTTAAGCCCCTGTTTCAGCTTATCCGTATTGACAAACCAATCGCCCAGACTGCTGTTATCGTCATTGCGCTTGCCAAACCAGCCATCATCAAGAACTAAGAGTTCCAGCCCCAAATCGGCGGCACACTGTGCCAGATTATCAATTTTTTCTTCGTCAAAATCAAAGTAGGTTGCTTCCCAGTTATTGACAAGAATGGGACGCAGGGCATCTTTATGACGGCCGCGCAGGATATGCTGACGCACTGCCTCATGGAAGGTCTGGCTCATGCCATTAAGTCCCTTGCCGCTGTACACGAGCATGGCTTCCGGCGTCTGGAATGCCTCCCCCGGCTCCAAGTGCCATTTGAATTCAAAGGGATTGATGCCGCCGATAACTCTGGTAGTACCAAACTGCTCCACTTCGGTGGTAAAGGAGGCTTCACCGCTCCAAACGAGGCTGAACCCATAGACCTCCCCTGTCGTTTCGCAGGTTTCTTTCCGTGCCAAAG
>JAGAYB010000096.1 GCA_017940705.1 Selenomonas sp.
CATTGGTCAGGATATATTGGAAACCCTGACACCGGCTCAGGTGGTTATAAAGATTGTTGATGAGGAACTCACGAATCTCATGGGAGGTACGCAGAGCCGTATCAACATCAGTCCGAATCCGCCCACCATCATCATGATGGCAGGTCTGCAGGGTGCTGGTAAAACCACGTCCGCTGGTAAACTGGGCTTGTCCCTTAAAAAGCAGGGCAAGCGTCCGCTGCTGGTAGCCTGTGATATCTATCGCCCGGCGGCAATTAAACAGTTGCAGGTAGTAGGCAAACAGCTGGACATTCCTGTGTTTGCCATGGAGCAGGGCACTGATGCAGTGACCATTGCCAAGTCTTCCATTGCCTATTCGCAAAGTCATGCCAACGATGTCATCATCATTGATACGGCAGGGCGATTGCAGATAGATGAAGCTCTGATGCAGGAGCTTCGGGATATTAAAGCAGAGGTAAAGCCGCACGAAATCCTGCTGGTCGTGGATGCCATGACCGGTCAGGAGTCGGTCAATGTGGCGCAGACCTTTAACGACAGCCTTGGTCTTGATGGTGTCATCATGACCAAGCTGGATGGTGATGCCCGTGGTGGTGCAGCGTTATCGGTTAAGGCTGTTACCGGGGTGCCCATCAAGTTTGTGGGTATGGGTGAGAAGCTGGAAGCACTCCAGCCGTTCCATCCTGACCGTATGGCTTCCCGTATTTTGGGGATGGGTGACGTACTTTCTCTCGTAGAAAAGGCGCAGCAGACCTTCGATATGGAAGAAGCCCGAAAGATGGAGAAGAAACTTCGCAAGGATGAATTTACCTTGGATGATTTTCTCTCCCAGATGCAGCAGGTCAAAAAACTTGGCTCGCTGGAAAACATATTGGGCATGATTCCCGGCATGGGCGGGCTCAAAAAACAGCTTGAAGGTCAGAATATTGACCTTGACGGCAAGGAAATGCGCCAGATTGAGGCCATCATCAAATCAATGACACCTCAGGAACGGGCGGATATCGGCATCATCAACGGCAGCCGCCGTAAACGTATTGCCATGGGCTCCGGCACCAGAGTGCAGGATGTCAACAAGCTCTTGAAACAGTTTGGCGAAATGAAAAAGATGATGAAGAAGATGAAAAAAATGCAAAAAGGCAAGGGCTTTCCCGGCTTGGGAGCTCTGGGAAATCTTGGCGGTTTCCCGAAAATGCCCTTTATGCGTTAATTTTTATAACCTTAACTTGCGAAAGGTGGTGAAATTTCATGGCAGTAAAGATTCGTTTGAACCGTATGGGTGCAAAGAAGAACCCTTTCTATCGTATTGTGGTTGCTGACTCCCGTGCTCCGCGTGATGGCCGTTTTATCGAAGTTCTCGGTAACTATGACCCTTCCAAGCAGCCGGCAGTTGTCAATGTTGACGAAGCAAAGGTTCTTGACTGGATGAACAAAGGTGCTCAGCCGACCGATACCGTTAAAAATCTGTTCAGCAAGCAGGGCATCATGTCCAAATTCGCTGAATCCAAGAAGAAGTAAGCTAAGTGCTTATTGGAAAGAGGCTCGACATGAAGAAACTTGTTGAAGTTATCGCCAAATCCTTAGTGGAGCATCCCGAAGCTGTTATCGTTGATGAACGGCAGGAGGATGGGCAGACCGTGCTCAGCCTTCATGTGGCAGAGGATGACATGGGTAAGGTCATTGGACGTCAGGGACGTATTGCAAAGGCATTGCGTACCGTGGTCAAAGCCGCGGCCACTCGGGAGAATACGAAAGTCACGGTTGAGATTATTTAAATAAAAGCGGCAGGTTTCTTTTTAGGGACTTGCCGTTTTTAGTATTTATGAAGAAAAGAGGAACTGTCATGGATTCTATTTCACTGAAAGTGCCTGTAACTATTAAGGCAAAACTCACAGAAAAATTGAAAACGAAGATTCTCACGGAGCTGGAAGAAGGCATCAAGCGTGCTGAACTGGAACTGCAGCAGCTGGACATTCAGGAAAAGCGTGTAATGCAGGAAAATCAGCCGGCCAATCCGGAACAGCCCACCATGGAAGAGGTACAGCGCTTCCAGTCCATTCAGGCTCATTTTGGACAGGAACGCCAGAAGCGCCTGGAATTCCGTGAGGAATCTACAGCCCGCAAGGAAGAAATGGAAAAAATGGTAATCGGTGCGGAAATCGTTCAGGGCACGCTGGAACGTCAGGTGGAAGTTCATGTCGGCGATGATATGCGCGAAATCATGAACGTGGAAGTGCTGGTGGAAGATGACAAGATTATCGCCATTCGCGGCTAAGAAAACCAAGCATGATAAAAATCGCGTCACCATCGGCAAGGTCGGCGCAGCCCATGGTATTCATGGCGAAATGCGCATAATCCCCCTTACGGATTTTGTGGAACGCTTTGCGGATATGACAGAGGTTATGGTCGGCAGTGAATTGCTTCATATCGAAAGCTGTAAGTATCATAAACAGTATGTGCTGATGAAGTTCCGTGAATATCCTGTAAGGGAAGCTGCCATGAGCCTGACGGGAAAATTGCTTACCGTTGACCGCAGCGAGGCTGCTCCGCTGAATGAAGGAGAGTATTATACCTTTGACATTATCGGCCTGACGGTATTTGACATGTCAGGCAGTGTACTGGGGACAGTGGAAAATGTCCTGCGCACAGGCAGCAATGATGTATATCAGACGCGGAGGACTGACGGCGGCGAATTGCTGATACCGGCACTAAAAGCCGTGGTCAAGGAGATTGACATTTCCGGCGGCCGCATGGTGGTAGATATGCCTGAGGAGATTTCCGATGCGCATTGATATGGTGACGATTTTTCCGGAAATGTTTGCCGGCCCCTTTGGCGACAGCATTACCAAACGTGCTGTTGACAAAGGAATATTGGATATTCATTTTACAAACTTCCGGGATTTTGCCGAAGACAAGCACCATCATGTTGATGACAGTCCCTTTGGCGGCGGTGCCGGCATGGTGTTGAAGCCGGAGCCGATGTATAAGGCGGTACGCGATGTACTGGCACGCACTATAGAGTATGCAGAAAACCGCCGGGTGCTGATTATGGACCCCTCGGGGCCGACCTTTAATCAGTCTAAAGCCAAGGAACTGGCGCAGTATGACCAGCTGGTGTTTATCTGCGGTCATTACGAGGGGTTTGATGCCCGGATTTACAAACTGGCCGATGAAGCTGTCTCCATTGGGGATTTTGTCCTCACGGGCGGAGAACTGCCGGCTATGGTGATAACTGATGCCGTATCCCGCATGCTTCCCGGCGTTCTGGGACATGAAGAATCTGCGCCTACAGATTCCTTTTATGAAGGGCTGCTGGAATTTCCGCAGTATACCCGCCCAAGGGAATTTGAAGGCATGGAAGTGCCGGAGGTCCTGCTGAATGGTGACCATGCTAAAATCCGGCAATGGCGCCGGGAGCAATCCCTGCTCGTGACGAAAAAATATCGTCCTGACCTGCTGGCCAAGGCTGACCTTACAGATAAAGAGCGCCGGTTTTTAGCAGAAGAAAATATATAACCGTATGCGGCACAAGCGAAATTTTCTTGTTTGGGATATAAAAAAGGCAGGAAAATTTCGCTTGTTTGTCGTATTAGAAAATGCAAATGATGTTTGATGTTTGGAAATGTGCGAGAAAAGGAGATGGGTATTTTGGGACTGATGGATAGATTAAATGTCAAACGGAAAATCATGGTATCAGTTTCCATTCTGTTTGTAGTGGTAATGCTGGTTCTTGGCTTTGTTCTGGACAGGGTAATTACCAGCAGTGAAATGGCCAATTTTGAAGAAGAGACCAATTTACAGGCAGCTCAGGTTGATAATGCCATGCATCTTTTTTTAAACGGACTGCGTGACGGGCTGGTGAATATGGCCAATGACCCCATTTTGCGTCAGGGCGGAGAAATTACCAGATATATGGACGAGTCCGTGATGGCCGCAGCGTCATCTGATGGCAATATCGTGATGGATCCCCAGGCCAAGGGCGGTTTTGAGCTGGCGGCCTATCAGGTATTTCAGCGCTTTGGCGAAGCAAATAAAACATCTGTATCCGTTATCAGCTATGGTACTACGGATGGCGGTTATCTGCAGTATCCGGCAGTAAAACGCAAGAAGGGGTATGATTCCCGCAGCCGGGACTGGTTCAAGGAGAGTATGGCTGATGTAAACAAGGTGCGCATTACGAAGCCCTTTAAGACGTCCAAGGGAACTCCGACGGTAGGCATTTTTGCTACGGTAAAAAGCATGACCGGCCAGCCACTTGGCGTATTGGGGCTGAATATTGACCTGCCTGTTGTTACGGATATGATTTCGCAGATAAAAATCGGGGAAACCGGCTATATTATGATGCTGGATGCCGATGATGTAATAGTAGCTGACCCCAAACATCCTGACGCAGATTTTAAAAAGCTGGCTGAATCTGGTTTGGGAGATTTGGCAAATCTTAACATGTCCGCTAAAGGTTTGCAGGAAGCCAGTGTTGATGGCGAGGCGAAGGTCGTTAATATTTTTACCTCTGAGAATACAGGCTATAAATATTTGACAATTGTCAACCGCTCGCAGTTAATGACCAGCGTTAATCACATGCGGATGATTCTGGGCGGTGTATTGATAGCAGCGCTGATTTTGATATTCTTTGCTACTTACAGCATTTCCAATATGATTGTTTCCCCGCTGCGCGGCCTGCAAGCCTCTGCTGAGCGTCTGGCCGAAGGTGATTTGCGTGACACAGATGTTACGGTGGAATCTGATGATGAAATCGGCAATTTGTCCAGGTCCTTCCATACCATGACACATGAATTGACAACGCTGTTAAAGCAAATAAAGGGCAGTGCTGATGAGGTTTCCAATTCCTCGGGGCAGATGTCGGATGGTGTAGAACAGGTAGCAGAAACAATTACGCATGTAGCAGAACAGGTTGGCGACATTGCAGAGGCTGCCAGTCATCAGAGTGACACCATGAATAGCATGGTTGACAACATCAGGGAGATAACGAATCATGTAACTGGTATTGCCGATAAGTCAGCCAATATCAGCAGGACCTCTGGTCTGGCTGGTCAGGCTGCCAAAGAAGGTGTAGCCGCG
>JAGAYB010000097.1 GCA_017940705.1 Selenomonas sp.
ACTGAACAACGGCCGGGCAGAAATGAATGATTTCTTCGCTCTGGTAACCAATCCTTATGTTGTCGGTGAATATTCCCATGCTCTTTTTTCAGGTATTTCCACTACCGGGGTACTGGTACTGGCCGTTGCCGCCTGGAAATATCTAAAGGACGCAGTCTCCCAGGAGGCTTTCCGTCAGGTACTGCGAGCCGGTGCCATTTATCTGGCCGTCGGCGTCATGGGCGTTATGGGCAGCGGCCACATGCACACCCAATATCTGGCTGAGGCCAATCCCATGAAACTGGCCTCGATGGAAGCTCTTTGGGAAAATGCTGACCCGGCGCCCTTTGCTGTCATGGCAGTGATTGAGCAGGACAGCTTAAAAAACAGTGCCGAAATCAAAATACCAGCCCTCTTCTCCCTGATGCTCTACAATCGGCCAGCAGGTGAAGTCAAGGGTATTAACACCGTCAATGCAGAAATGGTTGCTAAATACGGCAACGGCGATTATCGCCCCGATGTCTTCGGGCTCTTCTGGAGTTTCCGCCTGATGGTTGCCAGCGGCGGCGCTATGCTGTTCCTTGCCTTTGCTGTCGGCGCCCTGACATGGTGTGAACGGCTGGCTAAATACCGCTATTTGCTGAAATTTGTACCGCTCTTTCTGCCTTTGCCATTTCTGGCCAATACCGCCGGCTGGTTCATTGCCGAAGGCGGCCGCCAGCCATGGATTGTGGTAGGTCTGCAAAAAACAGCCGACGCCCTCTCGCCTAATATCACCAGCACAGAAGTATGGCTGACCCTTGCCGGCTTTACCTTGCTGTACCTGCTTTTAATTGCGGCAGCCCTGTATACTGCCTGCCGTTTTATCAGGAAAACATCCATTCCGCTGGAAGGGAGGGACGCATGATGGACTATCCTGTTATTTGGTTCGTGCTTATCGCCGTCTTGTTTACAGGCTTTTTCTTTCTGGAAGGTTTTGACTACGGCGTGGGTATGCTCTGTCCCTTTATCAGCGACAGGGACGAAGACCGCAGTATGATTCTGCGCACTATCGGCCCTGTCTGGGACGGCAACGAAGTCTGGATGATTACCGCCGGTGGTGCTCTGTTCGCCGCCTTTCCTCATGTGTACGCCACCATGTTCAGTACCTTTTATCTGGCGCTGTTCCTGATGCTGGTAGCTTTAATCCTCCGGGGCGTGGCCTTTGAGCTGCGAACCAAGGAAAAATGTACCTGTTGGCGCAAGACATGGGAATGGTCCATTTTTACCGGCAGCCTTGTCCCGGCTTTTCTCTGGGGCGTTGCTGTCACAGATTTAATGGCCGGCCTGCCCATCGGCGAAAACATGGTCTATCAGGGTAATTTCATCGGCCTGCTCAGCCCTTATAGCATTTTGGGCGGTCTGGTCTTTGTCTTTGTCTTTGCCTATCACGGTGCAGCCTTCCTCCATCTGCGGCTGGCCGACCAAGGACTTTGCCAGCGCATTCGGGGACTTGGCCGCTGTCTGGGGCTTTTCGGTGCTCTCTTCTTTGTCTGTTATCTGGTCATGACCGCCAGCCATACGGATATGCTGACGCGCCCTTGCGCTTTGGGGCTGTTCATCGCTGCGGCGCTGTTCTTTGTTCTCAGTTACCTGCGCTTTTGGCATAACGGCGGCAAGGTCAGCTTTATCCTCAGCAGTCTGTCCATCGCCAGCGTGACCTTGGGCGTCTTTGCCGGACTCTTCCCGCGGATTATGGTTTCCAGTCTTAATCCGGCTTGGAGCCTGACCATCACGAATGCCTCTTCCACGACCTACACCTTGTCCATTATGACGGTGGCGGCCTTTATACTGGTGCCCATCGTCCTCGTCTACCAGATTTGGACATATTACATCTTCCGTCAGAGGATTACCCCTAAAGACATTTCACACTAAATTTATTACCGCAAAGGGACTGCTATGATACCACCGCGCTTTAAACTATACTGGCAAAAATATAAAACTTCCCTTTTGGGCATCGGCCTGCTGTCACTTATTGCTACTGGCTTTTGGGTAGGGGCAGCAGCCGTGACTGCCCATGTGGTCAACGCAGTTTTCCTGGAAGGACGCAAGCTCATGGAAACAGCACCAAATATTTTGGTGCTGTTTCTCTGCCTGTGCGGCTGGCAGCTGACAGGCTATCTGCAAAACAGGCGTCAGGATAAACTGGCCACCACGGTCGCGACCCGTATACGCCATAAGCTGCATACCGCCGGCCTGACTAAAACCGTAACGGCCAGCGATACCACTCTTTTACAGCTTACCTGTGAGGCTGCGGAACTTTTGGCCGATGATTTCCGCATTATCCTGCCCCTGTTGCTGGGCCTTATCATCAGCCTGCCCTTTTACCTTCTCCTCTTTGCGGTCACAGATTACCTGTCTGCCCTTATCTGTCTTGCCACTTTGCCCGTTGCCCCGGTGCTGCTCTACCTGCTCAGCGGCATTACCCAAAAACGCAGTGCCGCTGCCTGGGAAAATATGCAGGAGCTGACCAGAGGATTTTATGAATTATTGCAGGCGCTGCCACTCTTAAAACTCTTTGCCCGGGAACAGACACAGCGTGAATCCGCCCGGCAGTTAATTGAAAATTTTGCCGCCGCCGCCCTCCATGCGCTAAAGCTGGCTTTTTTATCCACCTTTGTACTGGAACTTATCACCACTTTATCCATTGCCTTGGCAGCGGTGGTCATTGGCCTGCGCCTGCTTGATGGCAGCCTAAGCTTCGTCACCGCCTTTTTCATCCTGCTGCTCCTGCCGGAGTTTTACCGCCCCCTGCGCCAAAGCGGTACCGTATTTCACACCCTCATGAATGTAAACACCGCTGCCGCCAAAATCGAAACCTATCTCTCAAATGCCCAAAATATGCCGCCCCATGCAGGGCGCAAGGAAACCCTGATGGTACCGCCAGCTATCCGCGTGGAAAAGCTGACCTTTACCTATCCGCAAAGGCATAGTCCTGTACTGCAAGATTTAAGCCTGACATTTCCGGCCAATAAAATCACCCTGCTCACGGGCAGCAGCGGTTGTGGAAAAAGCACCTTGCTGGATATTCTCGCCTGCCTGCAAACTCCGGACACAGGCAGCATTTACCTAAATGACCAAAATCTTTTGACCATGCACCCTGACAGCCAGCAAAAAATCATCGCCTACAGTCCCCAGACACCACATTTATTTCAAGGCAGTTTGCAGGACAATCTGCTGCTCTTTCAGCAGGCACCTGCGGAGCGCTGTCTGCAGGCCCTAAGACTGGCGCAGTTGACAGACTGGCTAAACACTCTGCCCCAAGGTCTTGCTACGCCTTTAGGTGACGGAGGACAGCCCCTTTCCCAAGGACAATTAAAACGGCTGGGCCTTGCCCGGCTCATCCTGCAAAACTCCCCCATCATGCTGCTTGACGAACCGACCTCCGGCCTTGACAGCCAGCTTGAGGAAAGAATCCTCCGCACCATCTCTGTACTGGCCAAGCAAAGAACGCTCGTCATCAGCAGCCATCATCCGGCCTGTCTTGCTCTGGCTGATAAAATCATTGACCTGAGCATTATCCCCAAGGAGGAATGACCATGCTAAAAATTTTATCAATGCTAAGCCCCGGTCATTTTCTCCTGTTGCTGGCCGTGAGCCTGCTGGCTCTGCTCGCCAGTCTGGGACTTTTGGGTGCCGCAGCTTATCTCATCAGCAAGGCCGCCCTGATGCCGCCCCTCTACGCCCTGACCATCGGCATAACCGCCGTCCGGGCCTGTGGTATCG
>JAGAYB010000098.1 GCA_017940705.1 Selenomonas sp.
CACTTTGAGCACCAAAGCGGCAGGAGCAGGTCATGATGTAATGGTAATCACCGGGGACAGGGATGCCCTGCAGTTAGTGCGCCCCAATTTACGGGTACTGCTGACCAAGAAGGGCATTTCGGAAATGAAAACCTATGATGAAGCCGCTTTTGAGGAAGAATATGGTTTTGTACCCGGCAAACTCATTGACTTAAAGGGCCTGATGGGTGATACCTCGGATAACATCCCGGGAGTACCGGGCGTAGGGCCAAAGACGGCTAGTAAGCTGTTAATCGAATACGGTTCTCTGGAGGAAGTGCTGGCACATATCGAGGATATTTCCGGTAAAAAACTGAAGGAACGCCTGACGGAAAATAAAGAGCAGGCGATTCTGTCCAAGGAACTGGCCACGATTGAGTGTCATGTGCCGGATTTGACGCTGGATTTGGAATCCTATGATATCAAGCCCGACCATGTGCGGATGCAGGAATTTTGTGACCGTTACGAATTGCGGGCCGTATGGAAGAATTTTGTTAAGCTCTACGGTGAAGGAGAGACGGCGCCTGTCCTTGACTTTGGTGTGCAGGAGCAGGTATCCTTTGACCTAAACTATAGTGAGTGGACGGCTGCCGATGTGGAGGCAAAACTTGCCGGGGCTAAGTGTCTGGCCATCAGCGGCATATTTGCAGGAAAGGCTCCCTTTGCCAAATTGCAGAGCGTGGCATTATGTACTAAGCCGGCAGGAGAAAATGGCCTGATAACAGCAGGCAGCGCAGCTTATGATAAGCTGCTGTCACTTTTAGGGCAGGTGCCTGTGGCAGTGCTGAGCGGTCTCAAGGCCTATTATCAGGCAGGGCTGCATCCGGCGGAAAATTATTTTGACACAGAGCTGGCCGCATACCTTCTGCAGCCGGAAGCAAACCGCTTTCAGGTAGAAAATCTGGCGCAGGAATATCTGGGACAGACATTGCCGGAAGGGCTGGCTGACCCCAGGGAAAAAGCTGTGTGGGAAGCGCGTGTTCTGGCCGAAGTGCAGGGCTTATTGGCAGAAAAGCTGCAAACTCTGGGAATGGATAAGCTATATGCCCAAATAGAACTTCCGCTGGTGGAAGTCCTTGCCAGCATGGAGCAGAAGGGCATTTTCATCAATCGGCAGGAGCTTGACCGCAAGGGACAGGAATTAACGGACAGAATAGAGCGCCTGCAGCAGGATATCTATACCTTGGCAGGCAGGGAATTTAACATAAATTCGCCCAAACAGCTGGGCGAGGTGTTGTTTGAAGACCTGCAGCTGCCGCCGGTGAAAAAGACCAAAACAGGCTATTCCACCAATGCGGAAGTGCTGGAAGCGCTGCGGGACAAACACCCCGTGGTTGAACTTCTGCTTAGTTACCGCACCCTGAGCAAGCTGAAATCAACATATATTGACGGCCTGCGCGATTTGCTTGCCGATACGGGCCGCGTTTATACCACTTTTAATCAGACGGTGACAGCGACAGGCAGGTTGTCAAGTTCCGACCCGAACCTGCAAAACATTCCTGTGCGCACCGCAGAGGGACGGGCCATCAGGGCGCTGTTTGAGCCGGGCGCAGGCTATGATTATCTGCTGTCGGCAGATTACTCCCAGATTGAGCTGCGCATTTTGGCGCACATGTCCGGCGATGAACGCTTTATAGATGCCTTTGTGCAAAATCAGGATATCCATGCCCGGACGGCAGCAGAGGTATTTAACGTACCCATTAACGAGGTTGACAGCACCCTGCGCCGTCATGCCAAGGCCGTGAACTTTGGCATTGTCTATGGCATCAGCGATTTTGGGCTGGCCAAGGATTTGCATATTGAAAAGAAGAAGGCCAAAAGCTATATTGATAATTACTTTGCGCGCTATACGGGCGTAAAGGCTTTTTTGGATAAGACTGTGGAGCTGGCTCATCAGAACGGCTATGTAAAGACGATGTTTGACCGCCGCCGGGAACTTTCCGCCATTAACAGCCGCAACTTCATGCAGCGCTCACTGGCGGAGCGCATGGCGATGAATACGCCGATACAGGGAACAGCTGCCGATGTCATTAAGCTGGCCATGATAAATGTCTATAAGGAACTGCAAAAGGCCGGTGTAAAGAGCCGTATCCTGCTGCAGGTACACGATGAGCTGGTACTGGAAGTAACAGAGTCGGAAATGGAACAGGTGCAGGGCATATTGAAGAGGGCGATGGAACAGGTGGCAAAGCTGTCCGTTCCCCTGCTGATTGATATGCATGCCGGTAAGAACTGGGCGGAGGCGAAGTGATATGCCGGAAATGCCGGAGGTGGAAATAATCCGCCGTTATTTAGATAAAATGGTACAAGGGCAGCAGATTATGTCCGTGGATATTTTGTTGCCCCGTATGATAAAATGGCCGGATACGGAAGGTTTCCGTTTGCTGGTGACAGGCCAGCATATCGAGGCCATGGCCCGTCGAGGCAAATACCTGCTGATGGAGCTGGAGGGCGGCCGGGAGGTGGTCTTTCACCTGCGCATGACAGGCCGTCTGGTCTATGAGCCGGAGGGCAAAAATCATGACAGCCATGCCAGGGTTATCTTTCATCTGAATAGTGGGGCCAGTCTTGTCTATGGTGATACGCGTACTCTGGGCACGATTCACGGCCTGCAGCCGGGAGAGCGCTGGCGTTTGAAAGGCTTGTCGGAAATGGGGCCTGAGCCATTAGGGCAGGACTTTACGCCGGAATATCTGTTTGGCACTGCCCAAGCGCGCAAGGTGGCGATAAAATCCTTCCTGCTCAATCAGAAATACATTGGCGGCATTGGCAATATCTATGCCGATGAGGCTTTGTTTCTGGCCGGGATTCATCCCCAGCGTCCGGCCAATTCCTTGTCTGAGGAGGAATGCCGCAGGCTGGCTGCAAAGGTAAATGAAGTCATTGCCGCAGGCATTGCCGATGGCGGCACGACCTTCAGGGATTATCAAAACGGCGCCGGGGGCAAAGGCGGCCATCAGGAACATCTTTATGCCTATGGACGCAAGGGTGAGCCTTGCCGCAAATGCGGCACGCCCATGGAGCGCATTACTGTCGGCGGCCGGGGCACGCATTTCTGCCCACGATGTCAGGAGCTTTGACATGGGCAGGATAATCGGCTTAACCGGCGGCATTGCCAGCGGCAAAAGCACGGTGGCAAAGTATTTCCGGTCAAAAGGGGCGGCGGTTTTAGATGCCGATGAGCTGGCGCGGAAACTGGCTGAGCCAAATGGTGAGCTTTACCGGAAATACGTTGCGCATTTTGGCCGGGAGATACTGCTGCCGGATGGCACCTTAAAACGCCGGGCCATCGGCGCCGTTGTATTTAACGATGAACAGCAGCGCCGCTGGCTGGATGAAGCGAGCCATCCCGTTTTGCAAGCGGCCATGGCACAGCAGATACACATGGCACAGCAGAAAAATTTTCCTGTAATTATCTTGGATGTTCCATTGCTCTTTGAAGCAGGATGGGATAAAATGACAGAGGAAAGTTGTTTGGTCTTTGTAGCTGAGGATATCCAGCTGGAGCGGC
>JAGAYB010000099.1 GCA_017940705.1 Selenomonas sp.
AATGGCTGCTGCTGACGCACCGATTTCATTACGGCGCTGTCCTCAAAGACATAGCCCAGACAATCAATGGGCATATTCAAAAACCGTGTGGAAGTCTGCTGTAATTTGGCCACGACTTCCCGGCTTTCCACTTCATCATAAACCCTGTTGACCACCAGTTTTATATTTTTATTGGCGGCATACATGCTGTAGGCTTTAAGTACGGCATAGGCATCCGTGAGCGCTGTCGGCTCAGGTGTGGTTATCAGCAGCACCTCGTCGGCTGCCAGAATGAAGTCCATGACATTTTTACCGAGACCTGCTCCGGTGTCTATGAGGATGATGTCCGCCAGCTGTCCGCAGCCCCCCAGCTTTTGCATGAGGCGCTGCCGTTCTTCATAGGTGAAGTCTGCGGCCTTTTCTATGCCGGAGCCGCCGGAGATGTAATTTACGCCATAGGGGCCTTTTATCAGCACATCTTCCAGCTGCACATCCTTTTCCAGAAGATTCAGCAGGTGTTTTTTGCTCATGCTGCCCAGGACAACATCCACGTTGGCCATACCAAGGTCAGCATCTATAACCAGAACGCGCTGTCCCGTCATGCCCAAAGCTATGGCTAAGTTTACGGTAATATTCGTCTTGCCCACGCCGCCTTTGCCGCTGGTGATGGCAATGACCCGCGGCCCCAGCGCCGACAGTGACGGAACGGCAGATTCTGCCGATACCTGCGATTCATATTCTGTTTTGTCTACTAATTGACGCAGTCTTGCTGCCTGGTCTTGCATATCATTCCCTCAACAGTAGTGCGGCTAATTTATCGGCGGTGGCCGGAACGATATCATCAGGAACACTCTGCCCGTTGGTCATAAAGGACAGGGCTATCTCCTTGTCGGCCAAAAGATTTACAATCATTCCCAGACTGCTGGTTTCATCCGTTTTGGTGAAAATCACCCGTCCCGGATTGCAGACCGAGAACTTTTGCAAGATATCAGCCACATCCCGGTTCTTGGTGGTGGCGCTCATGACCAGATGTTTTTCAATCCGGGAATCCACTGCCAGAAAGTCCTGCAATTCCTTCATCTGGTATTCATTGTGCTGGCTGCGGCCGGCTGTATCAATGAGGATTAAGTCCTTATCCCGGTGACGATGGATGGCCACCTTCAACTCTTCGGGCGTATAGACTATTTCCAAGGGCAGGCCGATGATATCGGAGTAGGTTTTCAGCTGCTCCACAGCGGAAATACGATATGTATCAGCGGTAATCAGTGCCGCCCTGATATTCTTTTCGAGCACAAAGCGCGCCGCAATTTTTGCCAGCGTGGTTGTTTTGCCGACGCCGGTAGCCCCGATAAGCGCCACAATCCGCACTCCGTGTTTATTAAGGGTAATACCCTCGGCAAAATTCAGCTTGCCGTCCAGATACCCTGCCAAAACCTCCGGTGCCCGTTTGTCAAGACTGTCAATCAGCATATCCCCGGCTGCGGTTTTGGCCGCCATGTCCCTTAATATGTCCTCATCCACTTCCTGACGGCGCAGAGCTTCCTGCAAGGACACTTCGTCCTGCGGCTGGTCTTTGCTCATCACCTGCGTCAGCAGGGTTTTCATCTGGGCAAGTTCTGCTTCCAGCTTGTGAATTTTTTCGGCATCTTCGGGATTGGAAGCCACTACCACCGGCGGTACTGCCTGCGGTGCTTCGCTCTGGGCTGTCACTTCTTTATCTTCCTTTGGCTGTTCTACTGGTGTAACGACATGCTGCGGCTCCGGCATAAGCGGCTGGAAACTGGGGGCTGCGATAGGCGCTTCCGCCATCCGCACCCCCGTCTCCGTGCCGTTTGTCTTGTACTGATTGAGCACATTGCTGGGCATCACCGGCGCTGCCGGAGACACCACGTCAAAGTGGCCGCCGGCGGCCTTGTCCTTATCAACGGGCAGGCTGCGCTTTGCCCTTGCTTTTATACGGCTGTCATCATTGTTTTCCTCTATCGCCGCAGTTACTTCTACAACTTCTTTGGCATTGTAGCCCATAATACCGCCTTCACGATATTTTTTGGTGTGCAGGATTACAGCATCACTGCCCAACTCATCTTTCACTTGTTCCATGGCTTCCTTCATGGAGGAGGCCTTCACTACTTTTATCTGCAACTTAAATCTTCACCACCCCAAGAACTTGAATCTCTACGCTCTGCTCAATTTCCGCATGGGAAAGGATAATGAGCCCCGGAACGGAACGCTCCACCAATTTGCGGAAGTACAGGCGTACAGCCGGACTGGTCAGCACAATCGGCTGATAGCCCATATTGGTAAGTTTCGGCAGCTCTTCATTGAGCGCCGTAACCAGTTTTTGCATTGAATCAGGATCTATGCTGACATAGGAGCCATGCTCTGTACGCTGTACGCCGCCGGCAATGCGGTTCTCAAGCGCCGGGTCGAGCGTGATACACGGCAGAGTCCCATTTTGCACATTCTGCTGGGTGATGTGCCGGGACATGGCATGACGGACATACTCGGTGAGTATTTCCGTATCCTTGGTCGCACGGGCGTAATCTGCCAGCACCTCCAAAATGGTTCCCATATCGCGGATGGAAATGCGTTCCCGCAGGAGGTTTGCCAAAACCTTTTGAATCTCGCCGACGCTGAGCAGGTCGGGGACAACTTCGTCCACCAGAGCCTGATTGCTCTTTTTGAGATTGTCGATAAGGTTCTGCGTCTCCTGACGGCCAAGGATTTCATCAGCATGCTGTTTGATGACTTCGGTGAGGTGCGTAGCCAGTACGGACACTGCATCTACTACCGTGTAGCCGTTTAATTCTGCCTGCTCCCGCTCATTTTCGGGAATCCAGAGGGCAGGCAGGCCAAAGGCCGGTTCTGTTGTTTCTATACCGGGCACCTCTTCAAAGACCGTGCCCGAATTCATGGCCAGATAATGGTCAAGCATGAGTTCGCCCTTGGCTATCTCAATCCCTTTCAGCTTGACTATATAAGCATTGGGTTTGATTTGAATGTTATCGCGGATGCGGATGGTCGGTACCACAAGGCCCAGTTCCAAAGCGCATTGACGGCGTATCATGACGATACGGTCTAAGAGGTCGCCGCCCTGACCTGTATCAACCAGCGGAATCAGCGAGTAGCCAATCTCCAGCTCCATGGGGTCAACCTGCAACAGGGAGACGATATTTTCCGGCGTAGTCGCCTTGCGCTTTTCCTGGACCTTCTTTTCCTCCTGCTGGACTTCCGTCTTGACCTCCGTCTGCTGTCTGAGCAGCCGCCCAATAATCAGGCAGAATACCGCCAGCGCCAGGAAAGGAATCCCCGGCAGACCCGGCACGATGGAGAAGAAAATGAGCACGCCGCCCAAAATGAAGAAAATACGGTCATTATGAAAAAGCTGCCCTACGATGTCGCTGCCCAAGTTGCCTTCCGCACCGGCACGGGTAACGATAAGACCCGTGGCAGTGGAA
>JAGAYB010000100.1 GCA_017940705.1 Selenomonas sp.
GTCTTCTTCTACCGGGCGCAGGGCATTTTCCATCGGTGCCTTGGCGTGCGGCAGCAGGTCGCTCAGCATAGCTGTCTTCACCACGCCGTCCATATTGGTCATGATGATTTCCTTCACATCAAACTCAGCCAGCAGCTGGCAGACAGCACCGTTAGGGATAAACGGCTCCTCGGTATCGGCGATTATCGCAATGGCATCAAATTCCCGTTTGCCATCGGCTACAGCCCGATACATGGCTACTTCCTCCGCAAAAACCGACAGGCGCGGTATGGCATTTTCTATGTTGCAGCCTGTGTAAAAAGTACCGTCACTTGCCAGCACACAAGCACCTATAGGCGCCTTTCCATAAGGCACATAGGCATTATCCATCACCTGCATTGCCGCCCGTACCATCGTATCCACGATTTCTGGATTCATCGTCAATTCACTCCTTCTGTCGCTACAATCATCTACATTTTACTATTCCCTGTCCGGTCGTAAAATCCCTGTACCGGCAGAAATAAAATTTTAAACAACATCTACCCGGATAACACCATCTATCTGGCGTACAGCATCCACAATGATAATGCTCTTGATGCTCTGTTTATTGAATATTTCCAGGTCTATGTACATACTCTTTTCGCCGTTGTCGTCAACTTCGTCCTCGTCAGCCTTGACCTTGACCCCACGCACACGGAGCTGCAAATCTTCCAGACAACGGCTGATACGCATTAGCTGCCCCGGCCTGTCTACCGTATGGATATTAAGTGACAGATTTTTTTCATGATCCACCCAATCATCCAGCCGTGACAGGCTGCCCAAAGTCACAAACACCAGCGCCGTACTGATAAGCGCGCCGGAATAATAACCGGCACCCACCGCCAGACCAACACCGGCTACCACCCATAAGCAGGCGGCGGTAGTAAGTCCCGTAACTGACAGCCCTTCTTTCATAATTGCACCGGCTCCCAAAAAACCAATGCCACTGACCACCTGCGCAGCCAGTCTGGCCGGGTCGGCATTAGTCTTGCCTTCAACATCCTGATAAAGCTCAATGGACATAATCATAATAAGGCAAGAGCCCAGACATACCAATACATTTGTCCGCAGGCCTGCCGATTTGCGCCGTGACTGCCGTTCATAACCAATGACACCGCCTAAAATACAGGCGAGAACCAGCCGCAGAAACAATTCACCCTCTGACAGCATATCCTCTTACCTCCGCAGCATTTTTATAGTTTTGTATTTATAATAATTTCTCTCTTCCTTCCCAAAATCCTTCCTGTACATGCAATATTCCGCCGCTCGGCTTAATATTATCCACAAAACAATCCACAGCTGTGGATAAAGCCTGTTTCCGATAATTATTTTTTCATTTTCCTTCTATAATATATAAGTGATATGTGTATATTGTTTAAAATAAACACGACAAAATCTGTGGACAATGTGGATAAATCCGTGGATAACCCTACATATCCCCTCTTGACAAGCATAATTTCCATATATTTTGTGGTTTTTTCCACCAAATTTAGTCAATTTCTTGTGGATAACAGCATCTATCCCCATATATTTACAAAATTTCACTTTTTCCACAGCTTATATGGGGATTTTATTAAGTTTGCATTATAGTAACGGACATCGTCTGAAACTTCCTCTCCCAGCCATTCCGGCCGGAAAAATTTGCTGTCTTCGGCCGCCAGCTCGATTTCCGCCACTATTAGTCCTTCATTTTCCCCGGCAAAAACATCAATCTCCCATATATCGCCCCCGTGTTTTTCCCGATAACGTGTCTTGGTCAGCACAGGCGGCTCTGCTATGCTCAAGAGCGCCTCGGCATCACTCAGCGGAATTTCATATTCAAATTCCGCCCGGCTTATGCCCTTATTTTTCCCCTTGATGGTCAAATAGCCCTTATTCCCCTTGATTCTGACCCTCACGGTACGCTCCGGGACAGTTGACAGATAACCTTGGGCAATTTTTTCCCCCTGCTCCTGAGGCTGCCAGCCTGCTTTTACCAAAAATTTACGCTCGATTTCCTGCGCCATATTTATGACCTCCTTTTTTCTCAATGTAATTGTAGCACTTTTTTTTCTTACCTACTCCTTTTTTCATATTTCTTTGCTATAATAACACTATATGTCTTTAATTTGTTCATAACGCTATAAACTACAGTAAAGAAGGTATTGTTTTGCAAGAATCAAATATTCCGCCGCGTAAAGCCAAAAAGAAACAGCGTATTTGGCCTTGGTTACTGCTTATCTTTGTTTTTCTGGCAGCAGCTATCGGCGGCGCTTATTTCGCCAGCAACAGCCTGCTGGAAAAGCCGGCCACTGAAAACAAGCAGAAAGATGAACTGCTGACCGCCAAGGACAAAGCCACCATCATGATTATGGGCGTTGACGAGCGCGATGACGATGTGGGGCGCAGCGATACGCTGATGATTGCCTCCATCGACCCCAAAACCAATCAGGCTTCCCTGCTGTCTGTCCCCCGTGATACCCGGGTAAAGATAAAGGGACACGGCTTTGACAAGGTAAATGCGGCTTATGCCTACGGCAAGGAAAAACTCTCTCAGGATACGGTAGAACGCCTCCTCGGGGTTAATATTGACCACTATATCATCATCAACACCAAATCCTTTAAGAAGATAATTGATGCCATCGGCGGCATTGATATTGACGTGCCCAAGCGCATGCATTATGAAGACCCATGGGACGATGACGGCGGCCTGATTATCGACTTCCATCCCGGTATGCAGCACATGGACGGTGCGAAGGCCGTGACCTATGTGCGCTATCGTGATGAGGAGGGCGACCTTGGCCGTATCCGCCGTCAGCAGGACTTTGTACGCGCCTGCATGGAAAAAATTGTCTCTCCGGCCATTATCCCGAAACTCCCTGTTGTCATCAAGGAAGTAATGGGCTCTATTGAAACTGACCTTTCCTTCCGTCAGCTGCTGGAATTTGCCGGTACCCTCAAGGAATCAAAAAACAACGGCCTCAAAACCGATATGGTGCCGGGACGCCCCCTCTATATTGAAGGTATCAGCTACTGGATTCCCGACCTGAACAAGCTCCGTATGACTGTTGCAGACACCTTGGGCGTATCCCTGAGCGGCAGGTACAAGACCCGTATGGAGGCTGATATCCGGGAATACGAAAACAGCATTCCTGCCAGCGCCAGCGAAGTACCGGCCAGTGATACATCTATTGGCCGTGCCAAACCTACGGACAGCAACAAGAACCGTAAGAAGGACGAAAAAACGGAGAAGGAACGGCGCAGTACCGGCAAGGAAAGCACAGGTAATAATAAGCGCAGCTCTGAAAGCGAGGAACGCAAGGAGAAACCATCGACAACCACCACGCCTACCTCTCCCTCTCCTGCTGCCGATGACCAAAACACCAGCAGCAATGAATCTGCCGCCCCTCCTACTCCCAGCAGCGGCGTCAGCAAAACGCGGTAAACAATAAAATAAACATTATGCCAGTATAACGGTTGCGTTCACAGCGATTGTTATACTGGCATTTTATTTAAAGCATCATAATAATAGCTTACATCTATTATATCCATACATATTTTATATTTGTCTTTTTGACACAACTGTTTATAATGATATATATTACAGTTATTTGTATTTTTATATATTTTCACCATATAAATGTAAACTGTAACCAAACACACAGAAACCGCCCTGTCAAATGACTATAATAGTCAGGGTAAGAAAGGAAGTATGGATATGAGCAATATAAATGAACTGGCTTTAAAGCTGCATAAAGATAATCAAGGAAAATTAGCTGTCCATAGCAAAGTTCCCTTGGAAACGGCAGATGATTTGACTTTGGCCTACACGCCCGGCGTAGCTGCTCCCTGTCTGGCTATCAAGGAGGACAAGCGCAAAGTCTATGACTATACCAGCAAGGGCAACATGGTGGCCGTAGTCACCAATGGTACGGCTGTGCTGGGACTTGGCAATATCGGTGCCATGGCAGGGCTGCCGGTTATGGAGGGCAAAGCCATCCTCTTTAAGGGCTTTGCCGGTGTCGATGCCGTCCCTATCTGTCTTGATGCCAAAGAGCCTCTGGAAGTCATAAAGGCCGTACAGCTTATGTCACCGACCTTTGGCGGTATCAATCTGGAGGACATCAAGGCGCCCCAGTGTTTTGATATTGAAAAGGAGCTGAAGAAAACCCTTGATATACCCGTATTCCATGATGACCAGCATGGTACGGCCATCGTGGTTGTTTCTGCCCTTATCAACGCCTTTAAAATCGTCGGCAAGAACTTTGCTACAGCCAAATTCATAATCAATGGCGCCGGGGCTGCCGGTCAGGCCATTACACGCCTTATTCACAGCGCAGGCGGACGCAATATCATCCTCTGCGATTCCCGTGGAGCCATCTATGATGGCCGTCCTAACGGCATGAACCCCTACAAGGAGGACATTGCCAAAATCACCAATCCTGACCATGAGGCCGGCCCTTTAAACGCTGTTATCCGCAAGGCTGATGTCTTTATCGGCGTGTCCGTGGCAGGCTGCGTTACGCCGGACATGGTACGCACGATGAAGAAAGATGCCATTGTCATGGGCATGGCCAATCCCGAGCCGGAAATCCTGCCACATCTGGCCAAGGAAGCCGGTGCCAGAATCGTCTGTACGGGACGCTCCGACTTCCCCAATCAGGTAAATAATCTGCTGGCCTTCCCCGGCATCTTCCGCGGTGCTCTTGACGTACAGGCCAGCACCATCAACGAGGAAATGAAGATGGCGGCAGCCAATGCCATTGCTTCTCTGATAAGCCCCTCTGAACTGGATGAGGAGCATATCATCACCAGCCCCTTCAATCCTGAAGTAGCCCCAACAGTTGCCGCCGCCATAGCCAAAGCCGCCCGTAAGACCGGCGTAGCCAGAAACCGCAATATGACACCGGAAATGGTCGCCGAACATACACGGGAACTGATAAAGAAATAAAGTACAAAACCGCTAAAATCAGCATTGCGATGTTGATTTTAGCGGTTTTTCTTAAATTCTATCCTTTAGCACAGCCACTGCCATATAAAAAGCAACAATATTCACAATTCCCTCCAATATCAGCCCCGGTGCAGATGACAAACCTGCGGCAAGGCTGTCATAAAGCAGTGCCCCAAAAAGGGTATAGCCTGCTGCCATCACCAGACAGGCGGCCAGCAGCGCTACGAAGGTACGAGGAGCTCTAAGCCAGTTGCTGCCTTTTTCCATCAGTAATACAAAAGTCATAGCCATCAGGTATTTTATCAGCAGGGTCGGCCCTATCCACAGGGCAAATCCTCCCACAAAATCAGCCAGAGCCGAACCAAGACAGCCAGCCCAAACAGCCTCACGCCGCCCGGCCAGCACCACAAGCAGGAATATCGCCGCATCACCTAAATGGGCATA
>JAGAYB010000101.1 GCA_017940705.1 Selenomonas sp.
TATCAGGGCCATGAAGGAAGGTCTGCATAACGGCTACTTTGAAGACCTTATCCGCCGTTACTTCCTGAATAATCCCCATGCAGCCCTGCTGACCATGGCGCCGAGCAAGACGATGGCAGTGGAACGGGAAAAGGCGCAGGCAGAAATGCTGGCTGCGAAAAAAGCGGCCATGAGTGACGCTGAGGTGCAGGAACTGGTGGCCGCCAACAAGGCGCTTAAGGAGCGTCAGCAGAGCGTGGACACGGAAGAAGCTCTGGCCAAGATTCCCGTGCTGAAGCTCAGCGATGTGCGTCAGAAAATTTATGACCTGCCTTTGGAAGAACGGGAGCTTGACGGCACCAGGATTCTGTTCAGCGATGTGGACACCCACGGCATTACATATCTGAGTATTCTCTTTGATGCTGCGACAGTTCCTCAGGAGCAGATTCAATACGCATTCCTGCTTAGCGAGCTGCTGGGCAGTGTGGACACGGACAAGCACAGCTATGCAGAGCTGGCAAATCTCAAAAATCTTCATACCGGCGGTATTGCCTACGATATCGTCACCTATACCAAAAAAGATGAGCCGGATTCCAGCATGCCCAAGTTTAAGATTAAGGCCAAGGTCTTGCGGGAAAAACTGCCCAAGCTGTTGGAACTTTTGCAGGAGATTATCAAGGGCAGCTGCTATGACAATGAAAAGCGCATCCGTGAGCTTTTGGAACAGGAACAGTCAACTATCGAGCAGAACCTGCAGCGGTCTGCCCATCAGGTGGTAAGCTCACGGCTGGCAGGGTATCTGACGCCGGCCGGACGCTATGCTGATGAAGGCGGCCTGCCGTTCTATCCGTTCATCAAGAACCTGCTGGCAGATTACCCGGCAAAGCTGCCGGAATTGCAGGCCAAGGTCACGGAAGTTGCCCGGAAGATATTTACGACCAATAATCTCATTGTGAGTGTGACGGACAGTCAGGAGCATTACGATGAATTTGCTGCCGAATTTGCTGCCTTCCAGAAAAAGCTGAGCCATGAAGTATATCCGCAGCAGGAATACCATTGGGATTTACAGCCGAAAAATGAGGGACTGACGTCCTCAAGCCGCGTGCAGTATGTGGGCAAGGGCGCAAATTTCCTGAAGCTGGGCTACAAGTTTACTGGTACCATGCATGTGCTGGAAACTTTGCTGCGCTATGATTATTTCTGGACGCAGATTCGCGTATTGGGCGGAGCTTACGGCGCGTTCACCAGTTTCAACCGCAACGGCATGATGTACTTCGGTTCCTATCGTGACCCCAATCTGACTGAAACCCTGTCGGTATTTGACGGTACAGCTGACTATGTGCGTAACTTTGCCGCATCGGAACGGGAGATGGACAAGTACATCATCGGCACCATGAGCAACATTGATACGCCGCTTACACCGCAGATGAAGGGGGCGGCAGCTGCTACCTGCTGGCTCCGCGGAATTACACCGGCAGACCGTCAGCAGTCACGGGATGAAATTTTGTCAACCCGGCAGGAAAACATCAGGGCACTGGCAGATCTCATTGACAGCTGTATGCAGGAAAATGTCCTGTGTGTGTTCGGCGGACAGGAAAAGATTAACGAACATAAGGACGTCTTTGGGCAGGTGCGCCCGGCGCTGTAAGAAAAGTCCCGATTGAAAAAGCCGCCTGTAAATGGTAGGATAGTAGGGTGACATGTCAAAGGCGTACATGTCAAATTTAAGAGAGAAAAGAGAGAAAATAATGCTCAGGAATATTTGTGCAAGTGTGTTGGGTTCGCTTATAATGGCAGGCAGTCTTACCACTGGGGCTATGGCAGCAGCTGTGTCGGGGGATGTACCGACCTTTGCTGATGTAATGGTGCAGCCCAAGGCGCCGGCAGCAGTCAGCTTCCAGAATGAAAAAAAGCAGGAGCCGGCGGCGGATGGCGAAGCTAAGGAGATTAAGCAGGATATAAGGGTATCCATAAATCTGGCAGCCCGTTCACTGGCAGTTTTTGCCGGTACGGAAAAAATCCGTTTGTATCCGATTGGCCCCGGAACGGCTTATACGCCGACACCGACAGGCTACTATAAAATCCGTACAAAGGACGTAAATCCTTCATGGATAAATCCTGAAAACGGCGATGTTATACCTTCGGGGCCGTCTTGTCCCCTAGGCTATCGCTGGATGGAGCTGAAGGGCAATTACGGCATCCACGGCACCAATAAACCGGATTCCATTGGGCACTATGTGTCCAATGGCTGTATCCGTATGCTGGAGTCAGATGTTGAGGCCTTGTTTGATTTGGTGAAAATCGGCACGCCGGTGGAGATTACCTACAACCGGATAGTGGTCGAGAAACTGGCTGACAACAATGTTGTTTACTACATCTATCCTGACGGCTATGGCTGGCAGAAAATTAGTGTGGAAGATGTCAACAAGTGGCTGGCCGGCTATGGTGTGGCAGGTTTTGTAACCAATGAGGAAATCGAAACGAAAATCGCAGCCTCCGATGGCGAACCAACCTATGTGGGGCAGGTTTATCCGCTTTATGTCAACGGTGAAAAAATGAAGAATAAGGCCGTTGTCCAGCATGGAGTTACCTATCTGCCGGCTATTGATTTGGCTGATGCCGTTCACGTTGATTTGGGCTGGAATAATAAGACAAATAAGCTTATCAGCACTTTGGGCGTAGCTGATGGCGTAGATAAGAAGGATGTTCTCTACTGCAAGCTGGATGGGGCAGCAACGCTCTTCAAGCTGACAGGTCAGGTGGAAAACGGCAGCTTTGTGATGAAGTATATTCCGGCAGCGGCCCAAGATGTTAAAGATGTCAAAGAGCCCCAAGAGACTGTGACGCAGGAAATGGCCCAGCCCCAAAAAGCTGCGCAGGATACAAACGGCGAACAGGCAGTTAAAAAGGACATAAAGGATATTAAGAAGCAAACGACAAATAATTAAACAGGCAACAACCAAGGGAGGAATAGGCTTGAGCCAGCGTTTTGTGATTTTAGACGGCAGCAGCCTTATGTATCGTGCATTTTATGCCTTGCCGCCGCTTTCAGATTCCCGAGGCGAACCGACAAATGCGATTTTTGGCTTTTCCAATATGCTCACCAAGATTATGGGAGAGCTGCAGCCTGATAAGCTGGTAATCGCCTTTGACAAGGGACGCAAGACCTTTCGCACGGAGCGTTATGCCGAGTACAAGGGTACGCGGGACAAAACACCGGAAGAGCTCCTCGCCCAAATTCCGCTGCTGCATGAATTTGCAGCAGCTTTTGGTATTTCATTTATCGAAAAGGAACGCTATGAGGCTGATGATATAATCGGCACTTTGAGCACCAAAGCGGCAGGAGCAGGTCATGATGTAATGGTAATCACCGGGGACAGGGATGCCCTGCAGTTAGTGCGCCCCAATTTACGGGTACTGCTGACCAAGAAGGGCATTTCGGAAATGAAAACCTATGATGA
>JAGAYB010000102.1 GCA_017940705.1 Selenomonas sp.
CCAGTGGGACAGGCTTGGGATAATTCCACCAGTATGGAATGGACACCGCGGCGGGAGCGCAGGAGAACCTTTGCCAAAAAACGGCAGCAGAAGAGGATACTTAGTTCACTGGCCTTGGCGGTAGGCTTTATGGCCTACCCCTATGGCCTTAGTGAGGCGGCAATAGTTAAGCATGACGGGACAGCCGTGAATCATGAGAATAATGTTTACCGGATTAATCCAGAGCAGGTCAGCGGCGAATTTGCTTATAACCGTTTCCGCGAATTTAATCTGGACAGGGGTTATATTGCCAATCTGCTGTTCGGTAACGCCTCCACGCTGGCTAATCTGGTGCAGAATAGAATCAGCATAGATGGTATTGTAAATGGCATCAAGGATGGCAGGATTAACGGTCATCTGATTTTCCTTAGCCCTGATGGTATTGCAGTAGGGGCTTCAGGGGTCATTAATGCCGGGCAGTTCACAGGTCTTATTCCCGCCTCCAAAGAGTTTGAAAATTTATACAATACGGAAAATAATATTACACTTGAGGCTATTAACAACCTCAAGACTTATGCCAATGGCAAGACGATTGACATAAGCGGGCAGGTTAATACCCATAGCGGCATTATGCTGGGCGCAGGGATCATCAATATCAAGGACGGTGCTGTGCTGCAGAGCACGAAGAACCTTGATTTCAAGGATTTGGTAAAAATCAATGCCGGAGATACGGTAAGTGCAGACTTGAATAACGTCACAGCTGTTGTCGCAGGTTCGGGCGGCGATATCATTTTGACGGCGAAGCAGGAGTCTGCCGTCACGGATACTAATCTCATCCGTTGGAGTGACCGCTCTACGGATATTACCGCTGCCGTTAACATCGGGCAGGATGCAACGAGCAAGGGCGTCAAAATAAGCAGCAGTGACAGCGCCGTCAAGATTACGGCGGAGAGCACCAGCACTTATGAGGACAGCACCCCCATGAGCCTCACGCAAACATTGAAGGGCATTATTCTGGGGGATGACAAAACTCTGCTTGATGGCGCTATCGACAAGCTGGCAGGCAAAGAAGCCGGCGCGAACAAGTATCTGTTTGTCAATTATTCCAGCAAGAAGAACAAAGCGTCTGTCAATATCGGGGAGAACAGTACCATTACGGCTAATAATATCGATATTGCCGCTAATTCCAAGGTGGAAATAGCGCAAGGCATCACTGTGCCTGCGGGCGCGAATAAAAAGGACAGCGAAGGCAAGACCGTTCCTGGCGGTTCCAAGGCCGTAGCAGCAGTGGCGGTTTCCCGTGTCTACAATGCGGCAGATGTGGTCATTGACGGCAATTTGACGGCTTCGGGAGCAGATGGTGAAACTGGCAATGGGATCAAAATCGCCGCCAACGCGGACACGAAAGCGAACCTTTCCGCAATCGGCAGCGGTGGTGAGGGTAATGCCGTAGCGGTAGGCGTGGCCGTTCTGACGGGCGATACCAAGGCTAAGGTGAAGTTAAATAATCCGACCAATACAGCGGCCTTTTCGGCAGAGCAGGGCAAGGCAGCTATAGAAGCGGTCACGAACAGCGATGTCAATATCAACGCAGGCGCAGTAGGGACTGCAAGCTATGTGGTTTCCAACGTGGGCGTGGCCAACTATGACACCAGTGCTGATGTGAGCATAGACCGCGCGCTCACAGCAGGAGATTTTGCAATCAAGGCAGAGAACAATACCACGGGCCTGAAAATGACGGTGGACAATACGGTGAAACCTGCAACGGACGACAACAAGGGCAAGGACACGGCGGTGGAAACTGACGAGCAGAAGAATGAGGACGATGAGGCCGCTAATGCGGAGAAAAACAAGCCCGCTGCGGAAAAATCGGAGGACGAGCAGGAAAGTGAGAAAAAATCTATCGATCCCATGCAGTTAATTAAGGATGCTTCGGTAGATCCGGCTGATGATGACAAGACAAAGGACGCCGCAGGTGCCGATGGCAAAGGCGGTATAAAGGATGTCAAGGACAAGGTGGAGGGCACCAATGAGGGCGGCGGCAATGCCGCCAAAACCTCCGCTTTTGGCCTTGGTGCCAGTGCGGGCGTGCTGTTAAATCAGAATAATGCCAATGTTACCTTGGGGAAGAACGCAGTCATTACGGCGGCGAAACCTGAAGGGTCGGAAACATTGACCGGTGCGGTAAATATGGCGGCTGGTGCCTTGCTGACGGCTTCCAAGGACAATGAAAACAGTCTGCAATTTACGGTGAAAAATGCTCAGGCCAACTCTGCCAAGGTGGAAATCGGGGCAGCGGTAATGGTCAGCAATGTGCAGAACAATGCGCAAATTCTGCTGGATAACGAGGGGGCAAAGTCTGCCCAAATCAAGGGCGATGATGCGGTAAAACTGGATGCTCAGGCCGGTATGGGCAAATACAAGAAGGCTGATGACAGCGAAGAAACGAGCCTCTTGTCCTATGCGGTGAGCTCTGAGGGGGTGGCCGCTGAAAATACGCCGGCCACGGTAGTGCTGGATGGTTCGGTAGGTATCAATACCCAGAAGAACAATGCCATTATCCTTTTGGGACAGCAGAGCAAGACCGAGGGGAAGTCTGTTAATCTGTCGGCGGATGCCACGACCAATGTCAAGGGCGAATATGGTGCAAAGGAAGAAAACAACAAAGCAGGCATTGGCGCAACTGTCGGCCTGCAAAATATCCGCAGCAACAGCCTGATCATGGCAGGCAAGGGCGTTGAGCTTACCGGAACAGGCCTTTCAGGCATGAGCGGCATTTCAGCGGCTAATTCCCTCGATGCCAAGAACGAGGTCCAAAATGCCGGCAAAGGGGATTCTCTGGGCATTTCCGGTATGGTTGCCCTTTCCTACGGCGACAGCAACAGCATTGTGTCACTGGATGATGAAAGTAAAATCACGGCACCCGTTACGCTGATTACGGCGACTAACGGTACGAATATTGACAATTCGGCTCGCAGCTCCTTTGAGGGCGCGGAAAGCTCCAAGGCCTTTGGCATCGGCGTGGGGATTGTTAACTATGATGTGAACAGCCTGACCATGGTCAGCGACAACGGTAAGGGGATAAGTGCGCCTTCCGGCAGTTCCACGGATGCACAAAAAGCTGCCCAGAAAATCTATCAGGATACGGCTTTGGCGCAAAGTATCGCAGGCGACAAGCTCACGGGCAAACTGGGCCAGTCCGGTGCGGTCAAAGGCAGTATCGAGACGGGCAGTCTTACCATGATGGCGCTGACTACCGGTATGCTGCAAAACGATGCCAAGGCCAAGGTCGTGTCCAGGACCGCTGCGGATAAAGGCGAAGATGCAGACAGCCGTAAGGACTCCGAAAAGTGGACAAAGTGGTCCAAGCAGGGCAAAGAAGGGGCAGATGCTGCCAAGAAGAATACGGAAGATTTGGAACAGGATAAAGTATCTTCTCAGAACGAGGGAGCAGCTCCGACTGCTGCCAACGCCGGTAAAGAAGCAGGCAAGGCCGCCAATCCGGACGCAGCACCTTCGCAGGAGGAAGGGGCTGCACCTGCTGCTGGTTCATCTGCCAGTGCGGGAGCCACTATCGGTATCGAGGGCAGTGTCGCGCTGACCTTGTTAGGCGGGCGGACGGATGCTATTTTGAATAATGTGACCGTAAAAAATACGGCAGGGGCATCTGTGTCTTCCGCCGCGCTTTCAGCTACGGATATTTTGGGCGCGATTACGCTGGGCGGTACGGATATAAAACATTCCCTGAAATCGGGCAGCGGCTCCACCAAGGTTGGCATTGGCGGTACTTTTGCCATGAACAGTTCGGCGCGGGATGTGGATGCCATTTTGCGCAATTCTGAGCTGCAGCAGGTGGAGTCTGTCAAAAATACAGCAGCCAAACTAGGTATTGAAGCGGCAGCCGGTATGGGGGTCAGCGCCTCCCAGGGCAGTGGCACCAATGTTGCCGGGGCAGGTGTCGTATACTATAACAAAGCCAAACAGGATATTCATGCCCTGATGCTGGATAATGTCATAACGGCAGGAGAAAACGGCACGCTTGCCAATAAGGCCACCGGTACGGACTTCCAGATTGCGGGGGGGCTTGCGGCTAATTCAAGCAGCGGCAGCGGCACCAATGCAGGCGTGGGCGGCGCGGTAGCCATCAGCAATCTGGAAAACAACCTGATAAGCGGGATCAGTGGCGGTACCTATGCCAATAAATTCCAGTCGGTCACGGTGGATGCAAAGAAAGGCACTACCCAGATTAACGGTGCTCTGGCGGCAACCTATGCCGGTGGCAGCAGCGGTTATGGTTTCGAAGGTGCGTTTGCCTATGGCAGTGTGAAAAACACCACCCAGGCGTATATCGCCGGTGTTTCCGGTGCGGGACTTAAAGCAGGTACCGTAAACGTCAGGGCAGGGGAGATTCCTGTCATTAAGAGCGATGCTGAGCGCAATGAGGAAAAACAGCAAATCGATGACACTAAACTGGATAGTAAGAGCAAATCCCTGTTGAAAGATGCGGCGGATGCCGATAAGAATAACAAGCAGACGCTGGAAGACAAAGGGATAGACACTACCGGCAAGAGCTATCTCAATACAGATAGCGCAGCATCTTCTCTGGATGATCATGCCCAAAATACAGATGAAGGTAAGGTCGCAGGTGAAGCGGCAAGTGAAGAAGTTGCAGCCAAGAAGAAACTGGGCCAGAATCAAAGCCTTACCATCACGGCGGCCATGGCCGGCGGCTGGAACGGCAAGGCCGGTGTGGGCGCAGGGATTGCCTACAATTATGTGAAGAATGATATTGCCGCAGACGTAAAAAATTCTGTCCTGACGGCAGATACGCTAAATGGTGAAGCCGTAAGTGATGCGACCATTGTTTCTGTGGGCGCAGGTGTGGCTATTGGCGGCAAGGCGTTTAATGGCGCCGGTTCCGGCAGCTGGAATGACCTGAAAAATGATACCAAGGTCACCTTTGCAGGCAATACCATTACGGGCAAAAACATCAGCGAACAGGTGCAAAACGAAAGTTCCATCATCAATATTGCCGGAGAAGTAGCCGGAGGAAAGGGCATGGCTATGGGGCTGTCACTGGCCTACAATTCCCTCAACAATACTACCGGAACTTATCTGACGGACAATGATATCACACTTACCGGAACGGATAATGCCATCAAACTGTCAACCACGAATCAGGGCAAGGCTTTGGCTGTGGCCGGCGGCGTAAATGTGAATATCGATAAGGAGATTTTGGGCGCAGTGGGAACCGTGGCCATTAACCGCGGCGTCAGCAATACGGAAAGCGTCATTGATGGCAAGACCACAGGCGAAAATAGCAAACTGGACAACGTGAAGGAACTTTCCGTCACGGCTGCGGAACTGACGAAAAAGA
>JAGAYB010000103.1 GCA_017940705.1 Selenomonas sp.
AGGCGTTTATCCGTGGGCAAAGTCTCCTGATACAGCAAGGTGGCCAGCAGCTGGAAAAGCCCCACCAGCACCAGCATGACAAAGACACCGCGCCATGAGGTAAAGAGCAGTATCTGCCCGCCGATAACTGGTGCCAGAATCGGCGCCAGACCGTTGACCATCATCAGCATGGCAAAAAATTTCGTCAGCTCTGGCCCTTCGCAGACATCTCTGGCAATGGCCCGGGCAATGACAATACCGCTGGCTCCGGCAAAGCCGGCCATAAAGCGGAAAAACAAAAACACGGTGATATTTTCTGCCAGCACACAGCCGACAGTCGTCAGGGTAAAGACCAGCATACCGATGGTCAGCGGCCCTTTGCGGCCGTATCTGTCACTGACCGGCCCGGCAAAAATCTGCCCCAGAGCCATGCCCAGCATCGTCATGGTCAGGGTCATCTGCGCCAGCGAAGCTGATATGCCCATATCAACCTGCATCGTGGGCAGCGCCGGCAAATACATATCGGTGGACAGCGGCGCCATCGCCGTCATCAGTCCCAAAAATATTGTCAGCCAGAGCTGCCTGCCCTTTGTCATTGCCATATACCAAGTCCTCCCCACGCTTTTATTGGTAAGGAGTTATTTTAACCGCCCAAGATTAAAAACACCTTAGAAAACTGTCAATAATTCTTCCGATTTATCCACAGTTTTCACAGGAAGAACTGTGGATATTGTGGATAAGTGCAGCATTTTTCCTGAAAACTAGCTGAAAATCACCTTCTACAGACTATTTTCTGCCAAATTTCTGTGGATAAGTCTGTGACAAACTTCTTAGCTAAATTTAATCCATCCCCAAAGCAAATTTAACTTTGTCTGTTTATAATGATTGCCAATAAAAGATTTATCCTGAATTTGCAAAGGAGATAATTATGAATATCAGCACGAAAAACCGTAAAAAATTTTTGGCTTTAGCCTTGTCCATCAGCTGTCTGGGCGGTTGTTCAGCCTTAGGCTATGCCGCGATGAAGCAGCAGCCTATGGCTATCTTTACCAACGTCCGGCACGCAGCACCGCCCCAAGGCGAGCTGCCTCCGGGGCCGCCTCCTGACGGCAAATTCGGCGGTATGCAGGCCGCTGCCAGTGATGCCAGCCAGCTGACAGCGGTGAAAATCTGCCAGCAGGGCAATGAGACTTTGACAGGTCAGACGCTGAACGCTTCCCGACAGGACGAAAGTGCCCTGCTGGTGCGTCAGGGCGCTGTTTTGACCCTGACTAACTCCACGCTGAGCAAGACCGGGGATTCTTCCAGCGCCGATGCCAGCAATTTCACAGGACAAAATGCCATCATTCTGGTGAACGGCAGCACCGCCCGGCTGGAAAATCTCACTTTGTTCTCCGATGCCGATGGTGCTAATGCCGTGTTCTCCACCGGTGAAAAGAGTGTTGTCAACGCCAAGCACCTCACCATCCATACGAAAAACAATTCTTCCCGGGGACTTGACGCGACCTACGGCGGCACCATCAATGCCGAGGATGTGGATATCACCACCGAAGGCGCTCATTGCGGCGCTTTGGCCACCGACAGGGGCGAGGGGAATGTCATTGTCACGGGTGCCAAAATTAAAACATCCGGCGAAGGCAGCCCCTGCATCTATTCCACCGGCAACATCCAGCTGAGCAACGGACACGGTGAAGCCACGGGCAGCGAAATCGCCGTGGTGGAAGGCAAAAATTCCATTACCCTTACTAATTCCACCCTGACGGGGCATATCAAGCACGGCGTCATGCTCTATCAGAGTTTTTCGGGAGATGCCAATGTGGGCGTAGCCAAATTCACCGTCAAGGATTCCACCCTCAACAACCAATCCGACGGCCCCATGTTCTACATCACCAACACCACCGCCGCAGCCACGCTGGAAAATACGGAACTGGTGCAGTCCGGCGATATTCTGGTCAAAGTCACCAGCGACCGCTGGGGCAGCACGGGGAAAAACGGCGGCGACTTTACCCTGACGGCCAAAAATCAGCGCCTGCAAGGCAGGATTCTTGCCAACAATATCAGCAAGGTGACTTTAAACCTTGGCGCTCAGGCCAGTTTCACCGGCACTATCAATGAGGACTATCAGGCAGAGGCTGCTAATATCACCCTTGATAAGGACGCTGTCTGGAATCTGACGGCAGATGCCTATGTGACTGCCATAACCGATGCCGCCACAGATTTCAGCAATATAAGCAGCAACGGTCATAACATCTACTATGACAAAGCCAGCAACCCAGACCTCAAGGGACAGACCATCACTCTCCCCGGCGGCGGCAAATTAACAGCTAAATGAACTAAATAACACAAGCCCCCGGTGGTGATATTTTTCCGCAGCGTTAGACGGCAATACCGTATAAGCGAAGGAAAAATATTACCACCGGGGGCTTTAGCTTTTTCGCAGATATTCAGAACTTATGTGCTGCCCTGGACGCTTCTTTTACCGCTGCCGCCAAAATGCCGGTGACATTTACAATGTCCTTCATGGCGGCAAATTCCGCCGCATTATGGCTGATACCATCTTTGCAGGGGATAAAGAGCATGCCTACAGGGGCAAAATCAGCCCAGTGCATGGCATCATGACCGGCACCGCTAGGCATGGCTATACAGTCCGCGCCCTGCTGCCGGCAAATGCCTGTCAGAAACTCTATCATCGCCGGTTGCATGGTCACAGGTGTTTCCTTGGAAACCTCCTCTATGTCATAGGGAATACTGCGCCGCTGGCAGATTTCCGCGATTGCCTGGCGCAGGCCGGCTTCCACTTTATCCTTGGCTGCCGCCGAAATGCTGCGGATGTCGATTCCCAGCTCACATTCACCGGGAATTACGTTCATTACGCAGGGCTGTACCTGCAATATCCCCACAGTACCGACCACCGGCGGTTCCTGCTGGGCTGCGGCCAGTGCCTCCAGTTTGAGGACGATTTCGGCAGCGGCGCACAGGCCATCCTGCCGCAGGTGCATGGGCGTAGCACCGCTATGGTCGGCGTTGCCATGCAGATAGAGCCGCAGGCGTGTCGGTGCGGCTATGCCTGTCACCACGCCGATGGGAATCTGCTGATGTTCCAGCACCTTCCCCTGCTCGATATGAACCTCAAAAAAGGCTTTTGGCGGAGCAGGATAACTGGCCGGGCCCACTTTGTCCGGCTGCAGGCCCCGGCCTTGCAGTACCGCATACAGCGTGTTTCCCTGCTTGTCCTTAAGGCGCTGTAAATCCGCCTGCGACAGCTTGCCGCGCATGGCACGGCTGCCAAGGGTGGCTGCACCGAAACGGCTGGATTCCTCGCACATGAACTGCACTATTTCCAGCGGATGCTCCGGCACAAAGCCCTCTTCTTTAAGGCTGCGCATGACCTCCAAGGCCGCCAGTACGCCCACTACGCCGTCATAATTGCCGCCCCCCGGCACACTGTCACCATGGGAGCCAAACAGCACCGGCGGCAAGTCATTCCGGCTGCCGTTCATACGGCCAATGACGTTGCCGAAAGCATCGGTGCGTACCGTCAGCCCTATGTCTTCCATTTGCTTAATTATATACGCCCGTCCCTGCCAGTCGCTTTCCGAAAAGGCCAGCCGCGTGATACCGGCCTGCCCCTGCGTCGCACTGCACTTAGCCATTTCGGCAAAATCACGGGACAGACGTTCCTCTGATATCATTTTATAACTTCACCTCGTTTTAACCCTGCAACAGCTCGGCCACAGTTGCTGACAACAATCCGGCGGACAGTACCATCGCGTGTTCATCAAAATCAAATCTGTCATTATGATTGATCGCCGTAAGTGAGCCGCCGACTATGATATACGCCGCCTGCCTGCCTTGCTTTTGCAGGCGTTCCATGAAGTAGGTGAAATCCTCACTGCCGCACATATCGTAGGTATCGGTGAGCTTGTCAAAGATACCCAGCCGCTCTGCCACAGTCCTGATGGTTTCTGCCAGTTCCGGGGAATTTGTCCCACCGGGAGCGCTGCCCACAGGCGTGATAGTCACATCAACATCATACATCTGCGCCGCGCCTTTAATCACCTGTTCGGCCCGCTGGCGGATGAAATCATTTATCTCCGTCGTTGCGCCGCGTGTTTCTATTTCCATGTGGGCAGCAGCCGGAACGACATTACGCCCCGTGCCTGCTTTTAAGACGCCCACATTTATCCGGCTGCTGCCGGCACTGTGCCGGGTAATGGCATGCAGATTAAGCGCCGCCGCCGCTGCCGCCAGCAGGGCATTCTTCCCCTGCTCCGGCGCACCGCCGGCATGAGCTGCCACGCCCTTAAACTCCACGTTTAGTTTGCTGGTAGCCAGAAAATTTTGCACATCGTAAGCCAAAAAGCCTGTCTTGGGCATCATAAAGTGTGAACCGATGATATAATCAGCATCATCGGCCACTCCCTTGGCAGCCATGGCTCTGGCACCGCGCACGCCTTCCTCTGCCGGCTGAAAGATGAGTTTTACCTTCCCGGTCAGCTTATCCTGCAGCTTTGCCAGAATCTCGGCCACGCCCAGACCTACACTGGTATGACCATCATGACCGCAGGCGTGCATACAGCCCTTATGCCGTGAGGCAAAGCCCTCTCTGGCCGGACGGTGCTCATCATCGTCTGCCTCGGTTACATCGTTGCAGTCCATGTCAAAACGCAGTGCCACGGTCTTGCCGGGACGGCCTGTGTCCAGCAAGCCCACCACACCTGTACGGCCGCCGGCCAGCTTTTCCAGAATATCCTGCGGTGCGCCTTCTGCAGCAGCCCGTTCGCTGGCAGCTGCCAGCACCGCCTCATCAGGCACGCCCATACGGTCTGCTTCGGATAGAACCTCACGGCCAAACTGCACAGCATATCCCAGCTGCCGCAGCCTCTCGATAACGAGCGAAGCTGTCCGAAACTCTGTCCAGCCAGTCTCAGGATGGCAATGGATATCCCGGCGCCGTTCTATCAGCGCCTGCTCCATCCCCTCTGCCAGTTCCATGATTTCCTTGTCCAAATTCATCTGCTCACCCTCCTGCGGCCTGTCAGCCAAACAAGACCATGAAGGCAATGACCGATGCCAGCATTGGCAGAGCATTGCGTTTCGTCATCTCCATCGGGCTGACCTTAGCCAAACCGGCGCAGACGATGGCAGCGCCAGCCACAGGCGACATGGAACGACCGATAGCGCCCGTCATCTGTGCCAGCGAGCCGAGATTCATTATCGTCATGCCAAAGTCAGCCGCATGCGGCGTAATAGCACCGTTGAAGGCCAGCGCCGCGGCATCGCCGGAACCGGAAATAATCGCGATGATGAAAGGGCCAAAAGCACCGGCCACCTGAGCGATGGATTCGGAGCCTTTCATAACATTGATAAGCGCATCCGTAAGCCCCATAGCTTTCATGCCTGCCGTGAAGACCGCCGCAGCTACGATAAGACCAACAACGCTGCCATAGGCATTGCCCATACCTTCAAAAAATTTCTTGGTGGCTTCCTGAGGATTCGTAAGCGTGACCAAAAGCCCCAGCAAAACGCCGGAAATCATCGCCATCGGCACACTCACGAGTGGCAGTACAGCCACCTGCTTGCTGCCCAGAATCAATAACACCAACGGCACAAGCGGCACCAGCGCCTTAAGGGGATTGACCTTAAATTCCTGACTGGCTGCGGACTCCTCTCCACTGACCATATATGCCTGCGCCCGTTCCTCCGAGGGGCCTTCCTTGCGGACAACAGCCACGGCGGTTAAAACGGCAATACAAATTAAAGATGTAATAATAGCTGCCGGAGCTTCGTTCATGATAACCGTCATGACGTCCACGCCTGCCAAATCCGCCACGAAGGGATTATGAGACGTGCCGGGACTGATCGCACTGCCCCATGTACCTGCCAATACCACACTGGCAGCCATTGCCGGATGAACACCAGCCGCCATCAAGGTCGGAATCAGAATACTGCCGACAGCAGCCGCACAGCCAGCTGCACTGGGAATGGCAATGTTAATCCACCATGTCAGCAGGAAAGCCAACGGAATCAGGAATATCTTACTCTTTTTCAGTACCCCGGAAATGGATGATACCAAATGTCTGTCACATTCCGTCAGCTTCATCACATAGGAAAAACCCATAACCGTACAGATTGTCGGAACCAGACTGTTGTGTACCATCTGCTTGGAAAATGTCGTGATAGCCGTATCCGGCACTCCCCCGATAACACACATCAGCAAACCTGAGCCAAAGAGCACCATCCTTGTCTCATACTTTTTGATAATGGCCGCAAAGGCCAAAATCACAATAATACCGCCGATAATTTGCATACTTCTCCCTCCAATAAAAAACAACCACAATTATCGCATGCCTATCTATTCGACTAATGACAATATAAATCCTGTATATTCTAAAATTTTGCGATTAAATTTCAGCAAAAAAACGGGGCTGTCTCTCACCAGAGACAGTCCCGTAGTTTATGTTTATACAGCTATTTTTCTTATTACAAAGCAGATGTGCAATGCGGGCACTTCGTGGCCTCATCGGGAATTTCCGTTTTGCAGTAAGGGCAAAGACGCGGCTCCTTGGCCGGTTCCTCTTTCTTAGGCACAATCCGGTTTACCTGTCTAATCAGCATAAAAATGGCAAAGGCCACAATGAGGAAATCAATAACAGCATTGAGGAACGCCCCATAGGCAATGACAGGCAAACCGGCCGCTTTTGCGTCAGCCAAAGTCGCTGCCGGTGTAGACGACAGATTGATAAACAGATTGGAGAAATCCACTTGCCCCAAAATGAGACCAATCGGCGGCATCAAAATATCATTGACAAACGAGGTGACAATCTTACCAAAAGCTGCACCGATGATGATACCTACAGCCATGTCCAGCACGTTGCCACGCATGATAAATTTCTTAAATTCTTCAATCATAATAAATCCCCCTCCAGAAAAAAATATAAAAACAACAAAGACAGTATAACACAAACACACGAAAAAAGCACCCTGACGGGTGCTTAACCTAACCAGCAACGCCCTATCCTCCCAGTCCGTCTCCAGACAAGTACTTTCGGCGTATGAGTGCTTAACTACTGTGTTCGGTATGGGAACAGGTGGAACCACTCAGCTATCGTCACTGGAT
>JAGAYB010000104.1 GCA_017940705.1 Selenomonas sp.
ACCAGACGGTCTATCTGACCATTTATAATTATAGGCCGCCAGCACATTATCTGCCAGACCGTATTCGCCGAGAAGAGGCGCATTGACCAGCATACTGTACCCGTCACCGCCCATGTGCATGAAATTCGTAACAGCCAAAGAGTATTTTTGCATGAGGTCAAGGGGCTTGCCATTCACTTCAACGCTTACAACACGTTTTCCCGCCTGTGCCGAGCTGTCAAGGGTGAAGGAAATGCCGCTTACCTGGGGGAATATTCCCACGTCTGCGGGATATCTGGATACGCCATGCTCCAGAGCTTCCTTCACCTGCGCTCCGGTCACTTGAATTCGGTTCACTTCCTCAAGACCCAGG
Source organism: Selenomonas sp. (assembly GCA_017940705.1). Next base: position 353 of record JAGAYB010000104.1, read on the forward strand.
AGTTTAGCGGATTTATCCACCACACGGTGATTCTTGATTGTCACGTTTACTTCGCCCAAGCAGCTGGCATAGCACCCGGTTTGACAAATGAGCGTGTCACCTTCCTGGATTCCCTGGGGCAGGACGGTGTGGCTATGCCCGTCGATAATGATATCAATGCCCTTTACTTTTTGGGCTACTATGGTGGACTTATCGGCGCAGACCGGGTCTATCCCCAAGTGCGTCACGGCGATGACCAGATCGTTGTTAGAGCGAAGCTTGTCTACCATCAGTTGCGCCTGCTGTACCGGGTCGAGGAAGGAGAGATTTTTCGTCAATAAGGGGGATATTTTCAGCTTGGTTTCCGGCGTGACCAAACCAAAGACGGCAATCTTTACGCCTGAGAGGTTAAACTCTTTGTAAGGCGCAAAGGGCAGCTGTCCCGAATCCTTATAGGCTACATTGGCGACCAGAATGGGGAAATTTAATCTCTTCGACAATTCCAGCAAATGCGGAACGCCGTAATTAAAATCCTGATTGCCCAAACACATGGCATCATAGCCTGCCAGATTGAGCAGCGGTACCATGATTTCGCCATTGCTCAGCGTGGCCAGCGGCAGTCCGTGGAAAGTATCGCCGGCATCCAAGACCAGGGTATCGGGATTTAGTTCGCGTTCTTTTTTTATGGCGGCAGCCAGCGTCGCCCACCCCATTGATTTGCCGGAGTTGTCTTCCGGTTTTATGCGCGTGTGTGTATCATTGGTGTGGACGATGGTGATGCGCACGCCTTCAGAGGTTTGGATGGCTTCTGAAGGTTGGGGCAGCCATATGATAATACCTATTACCAGCGTTAATACGCAATGACGAACATTCATAAGTATCATCCTTTCATTCTTCTTTCTTAGGGGGGGACTGCTTTGCAGTATCGTATTTGCTGCTTATACCTTCGCTGCAAACGGCGTAATTCCTCCTGATAATCGACACCTAAGGAACTTTTGACGATTCCCGTGTTGCTCTAAAATATTCACTTCAGCAACATTACCATTGTCCGGTTCTTCTGCTGAGGTGTATAATATTTTTGTATACGCGAACGTGTATGGAAGCGTTTCAATATTCACCGCCGGGAGCATCTAATCTGCCAGTGCTGCTGATTCTGGCGCCGGATAACCGGTAAACCATAGCCCTCAAAAGACTCTATTGACTTAGAATCGTTTTGAGGGCTATATATCTACATATTCGGAGCAATTTTGATAAGCCGGAAAACCTGCTCTACGGTATCCGTCATGTTTTGTTGAGCGTTCGTGGATTCAAGAGCCTGTGACAGCGTAGTAACCTGCCGTAGAATGGGGAAGTAGGCATCTATGCCGTGGTCGTTGCACAGTCTGGCCTCTGGTGCTATGCAGCCGGAAAAAGCGATGACGGGTTTGCCGTATTTTTTGGCGATTCGGGCGGCGCCGATGGGGGCTTTGCCCATTATGGTCTGCCCGTCAAGCCGTCCTTCTCCGGTGATAACCATGTCGGCAGCGGCAATCTGTTCTTCTAGCCGGGTTTCCCTCATGACGATGTCAATGCCCGATTCTAATGCAGCCTGAGTAAAGGTCAGAAAGGCGAATCCCAGTCCGCCGGCAGCCCCTGCTCCGGGCGCTTGGGGATTTGCCTGCGGGTACTTTTCTTTGGCCAGCTTGGCGTAGTGCTGCAACCATTTATCCATGGTGGGAATCCTATTTGGTGGTGCTCCTTTTTGGGGGCCGAATACAGCACTGCATCCTTCTGCCCCTAAAAGGGGATTGGTCACATCACAGGCGATACGGAACGTGCATTCTTTTAGTTCCGGAAGCACAGTCGAATCGTCAATGACGGCTAATCTTTCCAGCCCCAGGGCATTATGGGAAACGGCTTCTCCCGAGCTGTCCAGCATCTGCCAGCCCAGAGCCTGAAGCATACCCAGCCCGCCATCGTTGGTGGCACTGCCGCCAATGCCGATGATGAAATGACGGCAGCCTTTATGGATGGCATCACGCAGGATTTCACCAACGCCATAGGTCGTAGTATAAAGGGGATTACGCTTTTCCGGGGGGAGCAAGGTCAGACCTGCCGCAGCAGCCATCTCGATGATGGCTGTTTTTTTGTCCCGTAAAATGCCATAGCGGGCTGCGACTTTTTGGCCAGCGATAGGGCCTGTTACTTCTATGGACTGAAGCTCGCCACCCAGACCGAGTGTGAGGGCTTCAACCGTTCCTTCACCGCCATCAGCCAAGGGAAGCACGTTGATTTTTGCCTCCGGGTAGACACGTAAAATGCCGGAACAAACGGCATTTCCTGCTTCAATAGAACTCAGGCTGCCTTTGAATGAATCCATTGCAATTACGATTTTCAAAACGAACACCCTTTCTGGAAAATATTTTGGCAGGTTTTTTAGGGGCGAAATTTTGTCGCCAGATATCTATAGTTCATGATTATATTCTTCGCTCTTTCATCTTCATCCTGCATTAGAAGATTACGGATATCAGAAATGCTGCAAAAACAAGCGATTAAATCGGAAAAATCGCTTGTTTTTTCTTGTTTGTGCGTGTATAATGGGGATAGATTAAAAAGAAATCGTTTACTATAGATGCTGAGGGAGGAATTCTCATGTCAGAAGCGCAATTTTCTTTGTCCAGACTGGCCGACCCCGAATTTTTTGCGGAGAACCGTCTGCCTGCTCATAGTGACCATCACTATTACCGGGATATGGCGGAATTAAATCGTGGTGAGTCTTCGTATGTACGCACGCTTGATGGGCTGTGGTATTTCCATTATGCCAAGAATCCGCGTCTTGCGCCGCAGGGCTTTGAGCAGCCGGATTTTGACTGCCGGGAATGGGATACCATCCGCGTACCGGCGCATTTCCAGCTGGAAGGTTACGGTGTGCCGCAGTACACTAATCAGACCTATCCGTGGGATGGGCATGAAGCGGTACTGCCCGGACAGGTGCCGCAGCATTTTAATCCTACCGGTTCTTATGTGAAGTATTTTTATCTGCCGGAGGGCTGGGATAATCTCTGTCTGTCATTGGCAGGCGTGGAATCGGCGGTGGCAGTTTATTTGAACGGTCATTATGTGGGCTACAGTGAGGACAGCTTTACACCGGCAGATTTTGATTTGACGCCGTATTTGACGAAAGGCGAGAATAAACTTGCTCTGCGCGTTTTCCGCTTTTCTTCAGGCAGCTGGATTGAGGATCAGGATTTCTGGCGGTTTGGCGGGATTTTCCGGGAAGTGCTTATCTATACGAAACCGCACATCCATGTGGAGGATTTGAAGCTTACGGCACTTCCGGTAAACGATTACCATGATGGTGAACTGACGGGAGAAATCCGTTGGTCGGGTGCTCATGAAAA
>JAGAYB010000105.1 GCA_017940705.1 Selenomonas sp.
ATGAGCGCCAAAAGTCCGGCATAGGGGCTGCGCGTGGCGTCCATGATGGCCGGGAAGGTCATCACTGCCAGCGTCACATAGGGAACGTAAAACAGGAACGAGCGCAGAAAGACGTTTTTTATCGGCCGGCGGATAAGGGTGACAGGGAGTATGCGGATAGCCAGCGTAACGGCGCTCATAACGAAGAGATAGATGTATATATCATGATTCATGAGAATGTTCCTTTCTGCATATATATGTTATATATTTTATGGTGCAGTCCGTTGATTGTAAAGGAAAATTTATCATTTGGCAGGAACAGGAAAATTTTGCAAGAATAAGACAATATGACCTTTACTAGGTCATACGTAAACATCTGCCCAAGGAGGTAAATATGGACTTTCTGAAACTTGCTCAAGACCGCTATTCCTGTAAGAAGTACAATCCTGACAAAAAGGTTTCGCAGGATGTGCTGGATAAGATTTTGCGTGCCGGTCAGCTGGCGCCGACTGCCAAAAACAGCCAGCCGCAGCACATCTACGTCATGCAGTCCGAGGATGCACTGCAGACAGTAGACAGCCTGACGCCTTGCCGTTATGGTGCTCCGTTGGTACTGGCAGTAACTTATGACCAGCATCAGGAATTTACCTACCCCGGGGACAAATACACTTCCGGCATTGAGGATGCCAGTATTGTTGCCACGCACATGATGCTGGCTGCCGCCGCTGCAGGCGTGGACAGCTGCTGGCTGAATTTCTTTGACCCGGACAAAGCCGCAGAGGCCCTAAAGCTGCCGGATAATGAAAAAGTGGTGCTGCTGCTGGACCTTGGCTATGCCGCTGACGGTGTACGGCCTACGCCAACCCATGAAAAAACAAAGAGCATAGAGGAGCTGGTCTCCTACCGTTGATTTTAAAGCCCTGTCAGAAGAGAAAGATATCTGACAGGGCTTTGTGCTTTGTGTGCTATGAATTTTGTTCCTTTAGCGGATGCAGAAGAGCGCCAACTGTGGCAATTGCTACGGTCAGGATAATGGTTCTGGTGCCGCCGGATAATTCGCTGATTACAGGCAGGTGGGTACAGGCGAAACTGGCGATAAAGCTGATGGCTACCAGTGCGCCGATAATACGGTTGTCTCTGGCAGGAGGGATGATGACCCAGATAAACATGCCAAACAGGGCTACGCTTAAGGCGCTCACGGCTGCCTCCGGCAGGAGGTTTCCGGCCATTACGCCGAGGGCTGTGCCGACTGACCAGCCCGGCAGGGCCACGCTCATGGCGCCGTAGTTATAGTAGGGATTTAAAGGGCCTTTACGGGCGATGGTGATGCCGAAAATTTCATCGGTAATATCAAAACCGACCAGCACGCGGTGGAGAATATGGGTATCCGGGGAAAACTTCTGGCTCACCACACAGCTCATCAACAGGTAACGGGCATTGGCCACCAGCGTCATAACGGCCAGTTCCAGATAGGAGGCATCGGCGGCGATAATGGTAAAGGCGGCATATTCACCGGCCGAGGCATTGTTGAAAAAGCTGGCCAGAAAACCCTCAAAGGGAGTAAGTCCGGCATTACGGGCGGCAATGCCCAGCGTAAAAGATACCACAAAATAACCAAGGGCAATGGGCGTACCGTCATGTATGCCGTACATAAAGGCCCTGCGATGGGATGAGTTGGTTTCTGTCAGGGTCATAAATAACCTTCTTTCCTAATCAATCTGCTGCTTCGGCATAGCGCTTGGCCAGTAATTTTTGGACATTGTCCTGCTTGCGCCGCTCGATTTGGCGATGGATAAAGATATTGGGGATGGCAACGCCTACGGCAATGCCGATAATGATGGTGATGGCATCAATGCCGCTGCGCAGGCTGATAAAAAATTCCTCGGCGGTGATAAAGTCAATGTTCAGCAGGGCAAAAAGCAGGCGGTAAAGCAGTACGCCGGGAATCATGGGAATGGCCGAAGGAATGGTCATGACGATATTGGGCGTATGGAACCAGTGAATCGCCTTCAGGGCGATAAGCCCGACCACGGCAGCCCCCAAAAAAGAACCGGCTGTCTGGGAAAGTCCCATTTCCAGCACGGTTATATTGCGGATAAGCACCGTGATAATGCCGCCAACGGCGACAACGGGCAGAATCCGTGGCGGCACATTGAAGATGATGGAAAAGCCGACAGCGCCGATGGCAGCGGCTACTACCTGTGAGAAATAAACCGTATCCGGTGTCAGCTGGACGCTGGTAAAATCCGTCACACCGCAAAGGCGGATGGCAATGACAATGCCGAAGGTCATGCTGCCGACAACGAGAAGCGTGTGCATGGCTCTGGTCATACCGGCAACAATAAAATTATTGAGTAAATCGTCAACGGCATTGATAAGCGGAATGCCCGGTACGAGGAATAGCGTACAGGCAATGAGGGGATACCAATTAAGTACCCCGGTCAAAAACTGGGTACTCCATGCTAAAAGCGTGGTCACAAAAGAAGTAATGGCTATGGTGGCGTAGGTGTTAAAGGCGTAAGCCGTGCAGAGGCGGCGTACATAAAAGCCCAGCAGGGAGCAGATGGCCGTTAGCAGAAAATCCAGCCAGCTGCCGCCAAAGAGCTTGCAAAAACCGCCGCAGGCCGCGCCTGCGCCCAAGGCGGTCAGCCATACGGGATACGCCTGGGGCAGATTGCGTATATTGTTAAGCTGCCGCCGGAAGGCCTCCAGACTGTAATTTTGCGCCAAAGCGCGCCAGGTCAGCTTGCTGACTGCTGACAGGATAGTCATATTTATGCCATGTTTTTGATATTTGCAGAATTCCGTATAGGAGTGACGGCTGTCACTGACGTTTAGCATCAAGGTGGTGTATAGTACATGCTGGTTCATGTGCTCGCTGTCAATCCCCATAAAGGCCGCGGCGCGCCGCATATCCCGTACGGTTCTGTCGCTGTCGGCTCCGTTTTCCATCAGCGTTGCGCCAGTTTGTAATAATAAATGCAGTTTTTCCCCGATTTCCGCAAATGGCTTGTTAAGTATTTCATCCTTGTCCTCACTCAAATATATCCCTATCCTTTCCCATTGTAAATGTATGTAAACTATTGTAGGACAGCGGCAGATAGATGTAAAGCATTTTACTGAGGAAAAATTGAGTTGGTTGGAAAGGCATTATCTCCTAAAAAAATATTTTTCTCCCAAAAGTATGATATAATTAGGAGAATATATATAGGTTAGGAGAAAAATATGCGCTTGTTTGATTATACAAAATTAAAAGATATTTCCTGGGATAGCCAAATTATATCCTATATATCTGCCATTCAGGAATATAAGGGAAAGCAGGAATTGTACATTAGGCAAAAGCCTGTTGAACTAAAGCGGCTGATTGAGATTGCCAAAATACAAAGTACGGAAGCATCGAACCGCATTGAAGGGATTGTGACTACCGAAGCTCGCTTGAAACAGCTGGTCGCAGATAAGACTACGCCGCGTAACCGTTATGAAAAGGAAATTCTTGGTTATCGGAATGTGTTTAATATTATCCATGAAAGTTATGAGTATATCCCTGTGACGGCAAATCATATTTTGCAGCTGCACCGCGATATGCTGAGGTACACGGAACTTTCTTACGGCGGCCGTTTTAAGACAACGCCCAATGAGATAGATATGACCTTGCCTGATGGCAGCAAGCAGGTATTGTTTAAGCCCTTGGAACCATACGAAACTCCGGGGGCGGTAGAAGCTGTTTGTCAAAGTTACGGGGATTGTTTGGGAAAGGAACTGGTACATCCCCTGCTGCTTATTCCCATATTTATTTTGGATTTTTTATGTATCCATCCCTTTAATGATGGTAATGGGCGGATGAGCCGTTTGCTCACTTTATTGCTGCTGTATCGCAGCGGCTATTTGGTGGGGCGCTATATCAGTATTGAAAAGGCCATTGCTGATACCAAGGAAGATTACTACGATGCCCTGTATGAATCAGATCAGGGATGGCTGAGGGAAAAAAATGACCCCATGCCTTTTGTGAAATACATGCTGGGAATAGTTCTTGCCTGCTATCGTGATTTTGAAAACAGGATAACTATCGCCGAAAGTGCAGGGAGCAAGAGTACAGCTTATGATATTGTGAAGGTATACGTACAGCAAAAGCTGGGTAAGTTTACTAAACAGGATGTGGTAAAAAATTGTCCAAGTATAGGTAATGCTTCGATTGAAGCAGCATTGAAACGGCTTACCGAGGAAAATTTTATCGAACGTCTGGGAGCAGGAAGAAGTACCAGCTATGTCTGTAAACAGAATACTAAGGAGTAGCTAAATTTGAGGTGATTGCATTGAACAAGAAATTATCCCCACGTCAGGCTGTGGTG
>JAGAYB010000106.1 GCA_017940705.1 Selenomonas sp.
AAGGAACTGCCGCGCGGCGATTTTGCCTTTGAAAAGGCTTTGGGGAAAGAGGGGCTGTCCTTTATCTGCGAATGCAAGAAGGCGTCACCTTCCAAAGGTCTTATTGCGCCGGATTTTCCCTATTTGGAAATTGCCGGAGAGTATGAGAAGGCCGGGGCTGATGCCATTTCCGTACTGACGGAGCCGCGGGAGTTTTTGGGCAGCGACAGGTATCTGGCGGACATTGCCGCTCAGGTCAGGATACCCTGTCTGCGCAAGGACTTTACCGTGGACGAGTATATGCTTTATGAGGCAAAAATTCTGGGCGCTTCGGCGGTACTGCTGATTTGTTCTATACTGGATGCAGGCAGGATTAAAGAATATATCGCCCTTTGCGACAAACTGGGACTGTCTGCGCTGGTGGAAGCCCATGACGCAGAGGAAATACAAAAAGCCCTCAGAGCAGGAGCCAGAATCATCGGTGTCAACAATCGCAATCTTAAAGATTTTTCCGTGAATATGGAGAACAGTGCCAGACTGCGCGAACTGGTACCGCCGGAGGTGATTTTTGTGGCCGAAAGCGGCATCAAGGAGGCCGCAGATGTCAAGGCGGCTGCAGATATGGGCGCCGATGCGGTGCTGGTGGGCGAAGCTCTGATGAGAGCCGCCGATAAAGAGGCTAAACTCAGGGAATTTTACACTGCCGCAGGCAGGGTTAAATGATAGAAGGGAGCAGGTATAATGACGAATCCACAGGGAAGATTTGGCATTCATGGGGGACAGTATATTCCCGAAACGCTGATGAATGCGGTAAACGAATTGGAAGAAGCGTATAATCACTATAAAAATGATCCGCAGTTCCAAAAGGAACTGACGGAACTGTTAAACGACTATGCAGGCAGACCTTCACGGCTCTACTATGCTGAGAAAATGAGCCGTGATTTGGGCGGCGCGAAAATCTACCTCAAACGCGAGGACTTAAACCATACAGGCGCCCATAAAATCAACAATGTGCTGGGACAGGCCCTGCTGGCAAAAAAAATGGGCAAGACCCGGCTGATTGCCGAAACAGGTGCAGGCCAGCACGGCGTAGCCACGGCTACGGCGGCGGCTCTGCTGGGCATGGACTGCGTGGTCTTTATGGGCAAGGAGGACACGGAACGACAGGCGCTCAACGTCTACCGTATGCGGCTTTTAGGGGCAAAAGTGGTGGCAGTAACTTCCGGTACGGCGACGCTGAAGGATGCTGTATCCGAAGCTATGCGCGAATGGACTACGCGTATCAGCGACACTCATTACTGCTTGGGCTCGGTTATGGGGCCGCATCCGTTTCCCACCATAGTCCGTGATTTTCAGGCGGTGATTTCGCAGGAAATCAAGACGCAGATGCTGGCGAAGGAAGGACGCCTGCCGGACGCAGTACTGGCCTGTGTGGGCGGTGGTTCCAATGCCATCGGCAGTTTCTATCACTTTATTGAAGATGAGGGCGTACGCCTGATTGGCTGTGAGGCTGCAGGCCGGGGTATTGATACCTTTGAAACGGCGGCGACCATCAATACGGGGCGTGTTGGTATCTTCCACGGCATGAAATCCTATTTCTGTCAGGATGAAAACGGCCAGATTGCGCCGGTGTATTCCATTTCGGCCGGCCTTGACTATCCAGGTGTCGGCCCGGAACATGCCCATCTGCACGATATCGGCCGGGCGGAGTATGTAGCCATTACCGATGATGAAGCCGTGGAGGCCTTTGAATATCTCTCGCGTACAGAGGGTATCATTCCGGCCATAGAATCATCACATGCCATCGCGTATGCCATGAAGCTGGCGCCGAAAATGGCGGCAGACAAGATTATCGTTGTGACTGTATCGGGACGGGGCGACAAGGACTGCGCCGCCATTGCCCGTTACCAGGGGGAGGATATTCATGAGTAATATTGCAAGTGCATTTAAAGACGGCAAAGCGTTTATTCCCTTTTTTACCTGTGGCTTTCCCGATATTGAAACGAGCAAAGCCGCCATCAAGGCGGCAGCGGAGAATGGTGCCAATCTCATTGAACTGGGGATTCCCTTTTCTGACCCGACGGCAGAAGGCCCGGTGATTCAGCGTTCCAGTCTGGGAGCCCTGCAAAAAGGCATCAATACCAACAAGATTTTCAAGATGGTCAAGGAACTGCGTCAGGAGGTAAAGATTCCGCTGGTTTTCATGACCTATGCCAATGTAGTGTTTTCCTATGGAGGCGGAGATTTTTTTGCCAAGTGCAGGGAAGTCGGCATTGACGGCATTATCCTGCCGGATTTGCCCTATGAGGAAAAAGAGGAATTTGCGGCATTAAGCGAAAAATACGGCGTGGATATGATTTCGATGATTGCCCCTACCTCCAAGGAACGCATTGCCATGATTGCCAAGGAGGCAAAAGGCTTTATCTATGTGGTCAGCAGTCTGGGCGTTACCGGGGTGCGGCAGGAAATCACCACGGATTTGGCAGAGATGGTCAATGCCATCCGCAAGGTCACGGATGTGCCCTGTGCCATCGGCTTTGGTATTGCCAATCCCGACCAGTCCAAGCGCATGGCTAAGATTGCTGACGGCGTGATTGTGGGGTCGGCTATCGTGAAGCTGCTGGAAAAATACGGGGCAGATGCACCGGAGTATGTGGGGGCTTATGTGCGTTCTATGCATCCGCGGAATCTGCTGTAAAGTAATGTGTTACAGAAAATATAAGTCAATAGGATAAAACCAAAACAAAAAATAAAAAATGTTTTTTGGAAAAATACACTTGCTACTATAAAGTGGATAATTTATAATGTAAGAGTGTTATTTTGATTATAAGGAGCGATGGATATGAAGGTTTTGGCTGCTGACGGCATTTCGCCCAAGGGCATAGAAATGCTGCAGAAGGAATTTGAGGTTGATGTAAGGGATAAGATTTCCGCAGAGGAACTGCTGGAAATCATTCCTCAGTATGACGCACTGATGGTGCGCTCTGCCTCTAAGGTAACGGCAGAGGTCATCAACCGTGCTGAAAAACTCAAGATTATTGGCCGCGCCGGTGTAGGCGTGGACAATATTGACATTCCGGCAGCTACCGCCAAGGGAATTATCGTTATCAATTCTCCGGGCGGCAATACCATCGCCGCAACTGAACATACAATGGCCATGATGCTGGCCATGTCCCGCAATATTCCCATTGCCAACGAAACCATGCAGAAGGGTGAGTGGAATCGCAAGCAGTATGTAGGGGTGGAACTGCGTAACAAGACTTTGGGCGTTATCGGCATGGGCCGTATCGGTTCCGGTGTAGCCAAGCGTGCCATGGCCTTTGATATGAATGTCATTGCTTATGACCCCTATATCAACGAAGACCGTGCCAAGGATTTGGGTGTGACTGTAGGGACATTGGATGATGTTATCACCCAGTCTGATTTCATCACGGTACACATGCCGCTGACCCCTGATACCAAGGGCATGATTGCCATGGAGCAGATGAAAAAGATGAAAAAAGGCGTGCGCCTTGTGAACTGCGCCCGTGGCGGTATCATTGTGGAAGAAGATTTGGCTGAGGCTGTGAAGCAGGGGATTGTGGCCGGGGCGGCCATTGATGTATTTACCAGCGAGCCGGTGGGCAAGGATCATCCGCTGGTAGGTGTGCCGGGCATCGTGCTGACTCCGCATCTGGGAGCTTCCACGGTAGAGGCTCAGGTAGGGGTGTCCCTTGATGTGTCTGAGGGCATTTTGGCCGCTCTCAAGGGCGAGCCTGTAGCAACCGCCGTTAATATGGCGCCGGTTTCGCCGCGGGTGATGAAGGTTATCGCGCCCTACCTCACGCTGGCTGAACGTCTGGGCGGTACGGTGGCTTCTTTGGCCGAGGCTCCGGTTAAGAAAGTGGAAGTCACTTACAACGGTGAGATTACAGAGGTCAACACGGCCATGCTGACCACGGCCGTGGTCAAGGGCCTCCTGAATCCCATCATGGAAAACGACGTCAACTATGTAAATGCTCCGGGACTGGCCAAGGAGCGCGGCATTAAGGTTACGGAAGTCAAGAAGAAAGAGGCTGAGGACTTTGCCAACCTCATTACGGTGAAAGCCGATATCGGCAGTGGCAAGACCTTGACGGTGCAGGGAACGCTCTTCGGCAGTGAGGCCCGTATCGTGCGTATCAACAAGTTCCGCGTGGATGTTGACCCGCAGGCACGGATTCTCGTCTGCCCACATATCAACAAGCCCGGCGTTATCGGTACCATCGGTACTTTTCTGGGTGTCCATGGCATCAACATTTCCGGCATGCAGGTGGGCAAGACGGAAGTGGAAGGTACCAGCCTGATGGTACTGACCATTGACCATGACATTCCTGCCGGTGTGCTGAAAGATGTGAAAGGCATAGACGGCATCATTGACGCCAAGCTGGTTAATTTCTACGCTATCTGATAATGCATCTAAAAACTCCTGTTTTCAGCAGGAGTTTTTTTTATGCTCACGAAATAAAAATTAGAGTTATAGTTTTGGAAAAGAGGTGGATGTATAGTGCCAATGTACAAAAAATCTATGCTGATTTTGCTTGTGCTGATAGCTGCGGCTTTAGGCGGCACTTATTATGGGTTGTATGCGGAAGAGCCGGAGGTCGTGGAATCTATTTCTGCTGAAGAGAATGCGCCCGTCAGGGAAATAACCGTGTATGTAACCGGCGGTGTCAATAAGCCGGGGCTGGTACAGCTGGCAGAAGGAGCCAGGGCGGCAGATGCCGTTAATGCCTGCGGCGGCCTGCTGCCTGATGCGGACAGCGAAAAAGTAAATCTGGCGCAGCAGCTCAAAGACGGCCAGCAACTAAGGATACCGGAAAGAAAACTTGACGGGACGGGCGCAAAGACTGCCGCGCAGTCTAAGGATGATAAGGGGCTGGTAAATATCAATACGGCTGACGAAAAAGCCTTGGACACATTGCCCGGCATAGGCCCTTCCATGGCTAAGCGCATTATCGAGTATCGGGAAACAGAAGGGGCTTTTCAGTCCCCCGAGGATATCAAAAAAATTCGCGGCATTGGCGAAGCTAAATTTGCCAAGCTAAAGGACAAGATTTGTATTTGACTTGTCAGGAAGTGACGATATGGAAATCGGTCAGCGTCAGGAATTGTTTTTGGCAGGCGTACTGCTGGCTTTGGGGACGGGGATAGGTGCAGGCACCATCAGACACCTGTCCATGGGAATGCTTGTTTTACCTTTGCTGGCAGTTATGGGAGTGTCGGCTTATGGTATTTGCCGTCAAAAAAGCTGGGCATGGCTGGCAGTATTGTCGGCTTTTTTTCTGCTGGGAATGCTGCGTTTTACCGCAGCTGATGAATTGCCTGCCAGCGATATTTCCCATTTTGCCGGCGAAACTGTTAAAGTAGAGGGGCTGCTTAAAGAGGAACCGCGTCTGACGGAAGATGCCCAAGGCGGCAGGAAACAACGTTATCTGCTGGCTGTCAATAAGGTTATAAGACACGGGGAGAAAGCGCAAAAGGCCAGCGGCGGCCTTTATGTCTATGCGCGCAGTAACGCTGCGCCCGAGGTACAGATAGGCGATGAGATAACCGTATCAGGGAAAATAAGGCTGCCTCACGGCTATCAAAATCCCGGCCAGCTGGATACCAAAATGCTGCTAAAGACGCAGGGGATTACGGCCTCCCTGTCAGCAGGAAAACAGGGGATAAGCGTTACACCGGCGGATGGCAGCA
>JAGAYB010000107.1 GCA_017940705.1 Selenomonas sp.
TTACAGTTCTTCCGCCAATATCTGCGCGAAATCTTCTCCCCCTGCCTGCCGCAGCAAACAATGCAGAAAGTTCCGCAGGATTTCCTGCTCAACCATATATCCGGCAGTTTTGTCAACATAATTGAATGGTGGATAAAGGGCGGCACAAAAGAAACGCCGGAACAGCTGGCTGCCTATTTTGATGCCGTAACACAGCCGATTTTATCACGGATTGAAACGCATTCATGATGAAATGATGATAAATGAAAAAGCAAGGAACTTCTGTTACAGGTTCCTTGCTTTTTTGCGCTTATTTTTCCGGTACTACCGGTATCAGCAGATAGCTGTCATATTTACCGCCGACATGGATAATGTGCTTTCCCTTATTGCGGGTTGCCGGAGCCTTGACGGCCAGTTCCGGGCAGGCAACTTCGGTGTGATTGCCGCCAAGCACCTTCATAGCCGGCTTTTCCCCCGGCATATAGGTATAGCCCTTTTCCGGAACAGCAATTTTGGCAGAACCAAAAGGCGGTATGCTGTCTGGCTTGGGCGGCTGATAGGCTGCTACGGTCAGCTGGAGTTTTTCACCGGCATGGTATTTCATCCCCATCGGCCAGATGCCAATGTCCACAGGCACGATTTCGCCCTTTTGCAGCAGTTCCGCCTGCGTGTGTTTCAATACCGGCTCGGCAGGAGTTGATTTTTCCGTATCAAGAGCACGCTGGGACACGCGCAGGTATCCTTCGGAAACCGTGGGCATTCCCGTTATCGGGTCTGCGATGATTTTGCCATCCTTATCCAGTTTCTGGACAGTAACCTGCAATTCCATATCATCGGCTCCGTCTGCTTCGACATACATGTGCAGATTCATATAGCCGGTCAGTTCTGTATCCTTATCAAAACGAACGACAAAATTGACGGCCTTGGGCCCTGCCTGCGTATCATAGCTGACTGTTTGCGCTTGTGCGCCTTTTTCCCAGGCAAGTGTCTGCTGATTGGTCAGATACAGTTTCTTATACTGCGTTCTGGCCAGCGGAAATTCCTGCTCTACTCTGTCCACCACATCTTTGTGACCGGGGTCAAGGACGGACAAGCGTATCCGCGGTGTCTTTTCCCAATCATTGTCAACGCCCTTCAGGTAATGGTCAAAGAACTTGCGCAAGTCCTCCACATGTTCCGACTGGTAGTAATCGGCCCATTCATTGGTATTGTGGACGCGCAGCCATTTATCCTTGCTGGGAATCTGACGGAAACCAGCAAAGGTGCCGTGCGTATGCACCGGATTGGTAAAGCTGGCCACGACATAAGCCGGAATGTGGATATTCTGCAGTTTGGCAATCTTATCCTGCCAGTAGGCGTCTAGCAAAGTATGCGTCACCACCATGCGCGGCTGGTCCTCAATGTAATTATTGCTGGCAAAAGTTTCAAATATCCCCTCTGGGAATACGGGATTCGGAATTCCCCCACGATTGGCCGTTTCACGGAAATGGTCAACAAAACCTTCCCAGGGGGCAATCGCTGCTAAATGCGGCGGCTGTTCGCCGGCAATAAACCACTGCGAAACTGTCAGCCAGGAATTGCCGGACATGCCGATTTTGCCATTTGACCAGGGCTGCTTAGCCGCCCATTCAATCGTATCATAGCCATCTTTAGAATTCTGACTGCCCCAATAATTTAAGTTGCCTTCGGAATGATAGGCTCCCCGGCTGTCGGGATTGATGATGACATAGCCATGCGCTACCCAATAGGCAGGGTCAGGCGCTTCAAATTTTTCCAGACCGGACGTAGCTGACTGCGGCACTCCGGCACGTCCCGGCACATCGTCGAGCCACTGGCCGCCGATTTCCTTACCATAAGGGCTCCATGCCATGATAGCCGGATGCTTTTCCTCGTCCACAGGCCGGAAAATATCCGTATAGATAACCGTACCATCACGCAGGGTGACAGGCACGTCCTTTTCAAACAAAATATCACAGGCAAGGGGCTTAGACCCTTCCCGGCGGATTGAGCCAGCCTTCAATACCATCTTTTCCTGCTTTAATTCCGCAGCCCGGGCGCGAACTGCCGATACAGGCAGCCCCTTGCGGTAATAGACCTCTACGGTTTTGCCATTAGACATCTTTTGCGGCAGGCTGATAGACGCCTTCTCCGCAGCCGAAGCTCCCGGCAGCATTACTCCCATAGACAGTGCTGCCAGCCCCCAACAAAGCATTTTTCTCATAGACCCCTTCATTCAAACAGCCTCCCTATATAAAAAATATTTCTCTTGTTTCCATAATACATTATAATATATTCGTATTATTTTGTTAAATTTCTTATTTTTTACAGGAGCGACAACTGATGTCCACATACGCCTTTTATCCCAGTCCCTTTGGCCTGCTGAAAATCGGTATTGATGAAGGAAAGGTCATCCTCAGCGCCATTGTGCCAAAGCAGGATGAGAAAAACCAGCCGACCGCCCTTAGTGAGAAGGTCTTTGCCCAGTTGCAGGAGTATTTTGCCGGCAGGCGCACAGCTTTTTCCCTGTCGTACAAATTTAGCGGCACTGAGTTTCAGCAACAGGTCTGGGCGCAAATCGCAAAAATCCCCTACGGCCAGACCGTTACCTATAAGGACATTGCGCAGGCTATAGGAAAACCGCGCGCCTTTCAGGCAACAGGCCGGGCCGTAGGGGCCAACCCTCTGGCCATCATCATCCCCTGCCACCGTGTTGTCGGCAGCAGCGGCGATTTGACCGGCTATGCGTTTGGACTGGAAATGAAGAAATCTCTGCTAAAGCTGGAATCTAGCCTTTAAGTTTCAAGCCGTCATGGAA
>JAGAYB010000012.1 GCA_017940705.1 Selenomonas sp.
CCGCCTTCAACGGGCAGGAAACCGATTTCCCCTGCCGCCGCTGCCGCCCCATGAATCACATGACCGTCCAGCACCAAGGCTCCGCCTATACCGGTACCGACAAAGACGCAAAAGGCGCTTTTAGTTCCTTTGCCTGCTCCCAGCCAGCTTTCACCCAAGCCGGCTGCATTTACATCATTTTCCACTGTACACGGCAGATTGGTAAGCTGTTCGATTTCCTGCTGCAGCTTCATGCCCGTGTAGCCGGGAAAATTAGGCCCGGCAAAAATGATTTCGCCTTTATCGGCATCAATAAGCCCCGGCGAACAAACGGCCACTCCCTCTGCCGTACCGCACATCTTTTGCAGGTCTGCCACGATAGCGGCTATTTTCCGGGGAATATCGCCGCTGCCATCGGCTTCGACATTTGTCAGCATCTGACCATTGGTCAAAATCTGCCCCGTTTCCGTCAGCATCGCGTATTTGATTGCCGTGCCGCCGATGTCTATGCATGCATACTGCTTCATTGTCTCCTCCTGTATCCAGTCAGGCTGTAAGCTGCAAAACCAGCCCCTTACAGCCCTACTGACAAAAAGATTTCTACTTTTTTTTGAAAATACCTGCAAAAAATTTCAAAAAATCTATTTTTATGTACATTTTATACATAGGCAGGGAAAATTTTTCACCTCGTAGAATTATATCGGTTAAAATCATATACAAGGTGATTCTTATGGATAGATTAGTACAACTCCTCCTCAAACGGCTGACGCCGCTATGGGAAACTATATATTTCTTCTATCAGCGGTTCATCGGCTACCACCGCATTGCCAGCTGGTTCGACATGGCCTCTGGCACAACCTATTACTTCCTGCTGGGGTTCCTGCCCTTTCTGGTCTTTACGGTAAATTTAATGCTCTTCGTCATGGCCTCTCAGGTAGATGCCATTTACGGTATAGCGGCTCATTACCTGCCGGAGCGCATGGCCGGGCCGCTGATGAGCGATATCACGCGCATTATGGCCAGCCGCAGTTCCCTGTGGATGTGGGTGACTGGTATTTTCTCCCTGTACAGCTTTGTTCAGGGGCTGGTGATACTCACACGGGCCACCGACAGCCTCGATTATGCCCACACAGAAGCCATGGCCCGAAATGACCGTCACAATATCCTTGTATACGCCAAAGGCATTGTCTTTACCTTCGGCCTGATGGTGGTCATCTTTCTGTCTCTGGGGCTTCCCGTCTTTGGCAATTCCCTTGTCTACTATTTAAATGAAAGCACACAGTTCCCGTCAGTTTTCCTTTGGCTCTGGAATTTTCTGCGCGTATTCCTGCCCTTTGTCGTGCTGGTCGTTTGGCTCACCTTCTTTTACATTTTTGCGCCGCACTCCTACACGCCGCCTTTCAGACAGGCCTTTATCACCGCGCTGTTGGTCACTTTTTTATGGCTGGCCGTCACAGGCATTTACAGCTGGTGTATGACTCTCATCCCCAGCATGGGCATTGCCTACGGCTCCCTCTTTGGTCTGTTTGCCCTATTCGTCTGGTTCAAGTTTATAGTTAGTTTCATTATTTACGGCATTGAGTTTTTGATGGCCTTAAACGAAATCGAACTGCGGCATAAAATCGCCGCCCTGCAAGCACAAAAAACGCCCTCTGATTGAGAGCGTTTTTTTGCCCTGATTGACTTGTCAAAAATTGACAGGTCAGCTGCCGTATAAGACGCGCCGCACTTCCTCCGGCGTGGTCAGGTGGGCGGCGGCCTTATTTTCCCCATCAGCCTGCATAGTTTCCATGCCGCCAGCACAGGCCAGACTCTGCAAAGTTTCCTGACTTTGACCGGTCAGAATCGCTTCCCTAATTGACTTGTCAACCACCATCAGTTCATGGATGGCCAGCCGTCCACAAAATTTATCAGTTGTCCCGTCCACCGACCTGCGTACCAGCCGCTGTGCCAGCACACCTGTCAATGTTGCCGCCAGCAAATAAGGCGGCACCCCCATTTCCAGCAGGCGGAAAACCGTTGCTGCGGCATTTTCCGTATGCAGGGTCGTGAGAAGCAAATGACCTGTCAAAGCCATTCTGACCGCCATCATGGCTGTTTCTTCATCGCGAATTTCCCCTAAAAGAATCCCCTGCGCATCCTGCCGCAAAATCGCCCTGAGTCCGCTGGCATAAGTAAGTCCGGCTTTGGGATTTAACTGCACCTGATTTATCCCGGCAATATGACGTTCTATGGGGTCTTCAAGTGTGATAAAGTTTCTTTCCACCGCGTTCAACTCGCGCAGGGCTGCGTATAAAGTTGTGGTCTTTCCCGAGTTCATCGGCCCGGTGACAATGATAAGCCCGGACGGCCGATGGATGAGCTTGCGAAAACTTGTCTCGATGTCCCTGCTAAAGCCCAGCTGACTGAGTGACAGCAAATCCTCCTGCATATTCATCAGCCGCAGTACCAGCATTTCACCACCGGACACCGGCATGGCTGCCACCCTTATGTCCAATTTTTCCTTGCCGGCGGCAAACACAAAGGAACCATCCTGCGGGCGGTTGCGGACGGCAATGTCCATCCCGGCCATGACCTTTATCCGGGAACTCAGGCGCGCTGCCAAATCGGCAGGCAGTCGATAAGGCAGCTCCTGCAATAAGCCATCACAGCGACAGCGGAAACGTACTTCCTGCCCCACTGGTTCAATGTGAAGGTCACTTGCCCCCACGGCTGCAGCCTGATTCAGCAAAAAATCAGCCAGCCTCACAATGGCACTGCTGCTTTGCTCCGCTGCCGCGATACCTGTTACCATTTGCTCGCTCTGGCACTGCTTTAGCAGAATATGCCAAAATTTTTCATCCTCTGACACAAATATCCCTGCTCTCAATTAAGATATTTGTCTACTTCTTGACATACATATAAAAATCCTGCTCCTGTTATATAAAAATGGACTATGACGCCTGCCGTCATAGTCCATTGCTTTATTTATTGTTCTTTTTGCCATCTATATGTTCGGCCAGCTCGTTTAGGAAGGCTCTGACGCAGGTTTCCGAAATGCGCTCCGTCTTGTCGTGAGTGATTACTTCCTGCATTTCTTTCTTAAAGACAGCTTTTTTATCTGTCTCTCCTGCCAAGACAGCCAGCCCTGTCAAATCTGCTTTAATGATACGGCGCAGCTGAGCCAGCTGTGGCTGACATTCAGCCAGCTGCTTTTCCGTCAGCTGCAGCTGCAATGCGGCAACGCTCTTGTCAAGTTTTATTAGTTCCTGAATGGCCTTTTCCTTGTGACTGCTTCTGGCAGCATTATCTGCCTGCCAGTAATCATTGAACACGGCTCGCAGGGCAGCGCCGTCTTCCGGGCCGATAACCGCCCAGGACACTACCATGTGCTGGCTGTGGTCAGCAAAGGCTTCCATGTCGGCTGCCAGCCTGCCATACTGCTCAGCCAGGGCTTTCTGCCATGACTTACGGGCATTGTACTGTCCGGGATTCTGGGCATAGTCCGCGCCGGTAGCCAGACTTATTTTTGACAGCTCCGCATGCTTCATGGGATTGAAGAAAATTGCCGGTATCACCGATGTCTGCGGCAATTTTTCCACAGGTCCCAGAGCCAGCTTAGCCTCCAAATAGTCACTGACAGGATAGTTCCACCAGATGCCGAGCTGACGTCCGTACAAGCTGCAGGCCGCCTGATAATCGGCATCCGTAAGACCGTCCGGCACTACCTTTTCCCCGGTATAAAGTACCATGATATTCTTATCCAGTGTCTCGGAAAAGTCCCGGGTGTATTTCTTGACAGCACCGTTTTCCACCATGTCCTGACGGAAATATTCCGTGGGGACGGTAATCAGCGGCGAAACATCGGGATGCTTAGCAATAAAATACTCATTTACCCAGTTCAAAAACTCGGCCTGACCGCGAGCGTCCTTGTTTTTAATATCGTCAAAGAATATCGCAAAGTCACGAACCCCCAGCTCATACATGGCGGTGAGTTTCTTTTCCATGGCCGCCCTGTCCAGCACGCCCTTATAACCGGAAAGCTCAATATCAAGCCCCGGGGAAATGGCAAAGATAAAACGTACATTGTTGGCTTTGGCGGTATCTACCAGCACCTGCAAATCAGCCAGCTTATCCTTTGGATACGGCTCGCGCCACTTAGCGCGGTGATAGGGGTCATCCTTCGGCGCATAGATATAGGCGTTAAGCTTATGGTCAGCGCAGAACTTCAGCATATCCAAGCGTTTTTCCTGCGTCCATGGCGTCCCATAGAAGCCCTCCACAATGCCCCGTAAGGGAATAGGCTCTGCCCCGGAGGTGTTTGTATTGCCTAAACAAAAACCACAGGTCAGTACAGCCAGACACAACAGCCATTTGATTTTACCATGCAAAAAATCCTTTAACATTTTACGCCTGCCTCCTTTATATCTTAAACATTATATTGTGCTTGTGGAGATATTTCGCCAATGGCAGCCACAAGCAAATCCATAAGCACGTATACAGGAAAATACTAAGGGGAATATTGCCTATCCCCTTTAAGGAAACCGACCATAGCCAGGTATAAAAAGGCTCCCCGGAAGATGTTTGTACCATTCTGATGGTCATCAGCACCACTTCCGGCAAAATGTAGAATAAAATGGCGTTCTTACCCAGCCATTGCCAGGGAGCGCACAGCCATGACATGAAATCCGGCATAAAGGAGAAACTGATTTCCAGCAGCGCCAACAGCCACATAAACAAGCCGCTGGTCAAGAGTGCATAAGGTGCCGTCCACAGAGTTTTGCAAACTATATCCATATAGCTCCACAAAGCGCCTGCCAGCAGCAGTACACCGCCATGCAGTATCATTTTGCTCACCCGTTCAAAGGTCGGCGCATTCTTTGTGGTCAAATGACGGCCGGCCAGAATACCAAAGAGCATGGAGGCCGTAGAGGCAATAGTACCGTAAAGCCCCTCGGGGTCAAAATTCTGTCCCATATAGCAATGGACAGACCCCGGGAAAATTCCATCAATGACCATGCTGATATTATCATCGGGACTAAAGGGGCTGGTGGTATCATAAAGATGAAAACATACCGAGGAAAGCAGCAGCAGCAAAAAAGCCATTGTATTCAGCAGGTCATCGCGTTCCAGCCACCAGGCCAGAATCATACCGCAAAAATAAACCAGCCCCAGCCGCTGCAATACGCCCATAACCCGGCCATGCTCCATAATCTGCGCCAATAAACCGGTGGATGCCTCACCGGGATAAAAGATATGCTGCAAAAAAAGCGGTACCTGACAGAGTATCAGTCCTAAGAATATCAATATCAGGGAGCGCCTAAAAATACGCCAAAAAATATCATCAGCCCTGTCCTGTCCATACTTGGAAAGAACCAGCGCCCCGGCCGTCCCCATGGCAAAGATAAAGCCGGGCATGACTAAATCCGCCAGTGTTATTCCCTCCCATGGGGAATGCAGCAGCATCGGATAAGCCTGCGTAAACTCAGGCAGGCCGTTTACCAACAGCATACAGGCTATGACCAGTCCCCGGAACACATCCAGCGACGGCAGCCGACGATGTTGTGGTCTAAGTAACATGCTAAAACCTTCTTTATCGTCAATAATTATTTATACTTGGATTTTTTTCGTGAAAAAATGTAAAAATCCTGCTTTTACTGCTTTAAGTCCTCAATAGCCTGAGCTGCGCCCATAATGCCGATTACCGCATGCTCAAAGGTCAGGCCGCCCTGCAAATAAACATTATACGGTGCGCGCATGGGGCCATCGGCACTGAATTCAATGGACGCCCCCTGTACAAATGTTCCGGCAGCCATGATAATCTTATCCGTATAGCCCGGCATATCCCATGGCTCGGGGGCGGCAAAAGAATCCACCGGAGAATATTTCTGAATACCGCCGCAGAAGGCTACGAGCTTCTCGCCGCTGCCCAGCTCAATGGCCTGAATGATGTCACCGCGTACATCTGTCGGCAGCGGCAGGGTCTTATATCCCAGACGGGCAAACATCCCGGCAGCAAAAATTGCGCCCTTGATGGACTGCGCCACGACATGCGGCGCCAGAAATAAGCCCTGAAACAGCAGCCGGTTGCTAGCAAGGCTGGCCCCCAGCTCATCTCCCATGCCCGGTGCCGTCAGCCGGTAGGAAGTCAGCTCCACCAGCTCATCACGGCCGGCAACATAGCCGCCCGTAGGTGCAATACCGCCGCCGGGATTTTTAATCAGCGAGCCGGCCATGATATCAGCGCCCACTTGTGTAGGCTCCAGCGTGTCCACAAACTCACCATAGCAGTTATCCACAAAGCAGATACAGTCCGGCTTGATGCGATGAACTTCGGCGCAGATGGCGCGGATATCAGCAATGGACAACGGGCTGCGCATGCTGTAGCCGCGTGAGCGCTGAATCTCCACCATTTTGGTCTTAGCCGTAATCACATTCTTTATCCCGTCCATATCAACCTTGCCATCAATCATGGGCAGTTCATTATAAAGAACGCCAAATTCCTTTAACGAACCGGGGCTGGGATTTTCATAGCCGATAACGGTCTGCATGGTATCGTAGGGCTTGCCCGTCAAAGATACCAGTTCATCACCGGGGCGCAGGATGCCGAACAGCACCGTAGCCAGCGCATGGGTACCGGAAACGAACTGCGTACGCACCAAAGCCCGCTCAGCACCAAAAATCCTGGCGTAAAGCTCCTCCAGCTTCGTGCGGCCGATATCATCATAGGCATAGCCTGTGGTAGTATTGAAATGCGCATCGGACACCTTGCATTCGCGCATAGCGTCCAGCACCTTCAAGGTATTTTCCTCAGCAATGGCATCCACCCGGGCGAAAAGTTCCTGAGATTCCTTTAATACCTCCTGTTTTAGTTCAACAAGTTTTTGCGAAAAAGCCAATTTATTTACTCCTTATTTCATACATACTAAAATTATCTTTTTCCGACAGCGGCAGGCGTACTGTAAGTTTCGTTCCTGCCTCTTCATAGGCCGTTTCCAGAACCGCATTAAGGCTATGCAGTCTAGTGACTACGCTGCCATCACTATAGGGAATCAGCAATGTCATGCGCACCTGACTTTCCTGAAAAAAGCCCTCTATCCGGCGCAGCAGGCCGTCAATATTCTCCCCGGTCACCGCCGAGATAAAGACACCGTCCCGGCCATGCAGCAGCTGTTCCCTGACATGGGGATTGGTCAGCTTATCGGCCTTGTTAAAGACGAACAGCACCGGCTTATCGGCAGCGTCCAGCTCCTGCAGCACCGCCACCACAGCCTCTATCTGTTCTTCGATATGGCTGCCGCTGGCATCAACCACATGCAGCAGCAAATCTGCCTCCTGCACCTCTTCCAAGGTTGCCCGGAAAGCCGTTACCAGCGTGTGCGGCAGTTTTTGAATGAAACCTACCGTATCTGTCAGAAGTATTTCCTGTTTCTCCGGCAATACCAAATGTCTGGTTGTCGGGTCAAGCGTGGCAAAGAGCTTGTCTTCGGCAAACACCTCCGAACCCGTCAGCTTATTCAGCAATGTGGACTTGCCGGCATTGGTATAGCCCACGAGGGCCACCAGCGGAATCTGCGATTCCTTGCGTCGTATGCGGTGCAGGCTGCGGCTTCTGGCCACGCCTTTTATCTGTTCTTCGATATCGTGAATCTTGCTGTAGATGCGCCGCCGGTCAACTTCCAGCTTCGTTTCACCGGGGCCTCTGGTGCCGATACCGCCTCCCAGACGGGAAAGCGCCAGCCCTTGTCCGCTGAGCCGCGGCAGATTGTAACGCAGCTGAGCCAGCTCAACCTGCAGCTTGCCCTCCCGGGAACGGGCTCTTTGGGCAAAGATATCCAGTATCAGCGCCGTGCGGTCAATGACCTTAATACCCAATGTGCGTTCCAGATTATGCTGCTGTGACGGCGTCAATTCATCGTCAACAATCAGCAGCGTAGCCTCCAGATTCTGCACCTCCATGGCCAGCTCATTTACCTTGCCCCGGCCTAAAAACAAGGCTGCATCGGGCTTTTCCTTGCGCTGGGTAAAACTGCCCACGATTTTGGCTCCGGCAGTATCGGCAAGTCTCGCCAGCTCCGCCATGGATTCCTCCATGGGAAAAATCCCCCCGGCCCGTTCCACACCTGCCAGAATAGCGCGTTCCTCTTCGTCTGCCGTAGTTTTCGTACTTTGGGCGGCCAGTTTCTTGTTGACCACCGTAATCAGCATATTGAGGTTTATCTGATGCAGCACCTTGTCTTCCGCCGGGCCGTACTGCGTGAGTATCTGCGTGCCATCCTCACCGGCCTCCCCTGTAAAGAACGCCAGACAGCCTACAATTCTGCCATCACGCCGTCCCAAGGCCGCCATACAGTCAAAGCGCAGCCGCCGCAGCGAGGATAAATCCGGGTCACTCAGACGCACATCACCGCTGGGATGGGTATGGATGCAGCGAATCCCCGACAGGCGCATATCTGAACGGGTCTTTTGCTTGAACTCCGGCAGGTCAACTGTCGCCGTATCGCCCAAGGACACCTGCACAACTTTGCCCTGCCGGTTAAGATACACCGCCACTTCCCTGTCCGTATCGGCGGTGATATCCAGCATATTTTCGTTTAACTCCCGCGTGGACAGCTGGCCGATAGGCACGCGCAAA